>NZ_LGQU01000096.1:0-138062 GCF_003115935.1 Azospirillum sp. TSH20 | reverse complement strand
ATCGCGCAGACAGGGCGCAACCGCCGTGAATGCGGGTCCATCGCGTCGGGCGGCAGGGTGACGCGCGGCAGCGGCACCTCCGCGTCGGTGTGGCGGTTCCAGTAGCGTTCGGTGATGGCGTAGGGGTCGTGCGGATGGGTCAGTGATACCACAAAGCAGAAGGGGCGCTCCCGCCGGCCACGGGCGATGTCGTACAGCTTGCGCTCCGAGGTGAAAACCACCTCCTCGTCGAAGTCGAGCTGGTTGGTGCGCAGGCAGGGGCCGGCGTCGCGCACCGAACTCATGTTGTGATACCAGCTCGGCCGCTCCTGGGGCCGGGTCCAGTCCGGCGTCCAGCCGAAATCGGCCGGATAGATGTCGGTGGTCAGCCGTTCCTCGAAGCCGTGAAGCTGGTCGGCCCCGCAGAAATGCATCTTGCCGGACAGAATGGTCTGGTAGCCGGCCAGCCGCAGGTAATGGGCAAAAGTGGGGACCGCGGAGGGAAATTCGGCGGCGTTGTCGTAGCCGCCGATGGCCGAGGGCAACCGCCCGGACAGGAAGACATAGCGCGAGGGCGCGCAGAGCGGGCTGTTGCAGTAGGCGCTGTCGAACACCACGCCGCCCTCCGCCAAGCGGTCGATGTGCGGCGTCCGTACCGTCGGGTTGCCGTAGGCGCCGAGCGCCTGCGGGATCATCTGGTCGGCCATGAGGATGAGGATGTTGGGGCGCCGTGCCATATCCGCCTACTTCATACCGTTTATGGACAGATCGTTCGAGAACGATAGAATTGACGCACCCAACAGCGGGCGTGAAGCCCCTGTCTCATCATGCCGGTATGAAGGCCGCTCATGGGAAAGGACCGCCTGCCGCCGCTGCGCACCCTGCTTTTCTTCGAGGCGGCCGGCCGGCTGCTCAGCTTCAGCGCTGCCGCCCGCGAGCTTGCCTGCACCCAATCGGCCGTCAGCCACCAGATCGGCTGGCTGGAGGCCGATCTGGGGACGGCGCTGTTCCGTCGCCTGCACCGCGGAGTTGCGCTGACGCCGGACGGCGTGCGGCTCTACGAGGCGACGCGTGAGGCGCTGGACGGCATCGGCGATGCGGTGACCCGCATCCGCGATCGGCAACGGCCGGGCGTTCTGAACGTCGCCACCGACTTCGGTTTCGCCTCCGGCTGGCTGCTGCCGCGTCTCGGCGCCCTGCGCCAACTTTTGCCCGAGCTGGATGTGCGGATCGTGACGACGCAGAACGCGATCGACCTGCGCCGCGAGGCGGCGGACATCGCCATCACCTTCGGTCACGGCCATTGGCCCGCCTGCGAGGCGGAACTCCTGTTCCCCGAGCGGGTCCTGCCGGTCTGCAGCCCTGCCTTCCGGGCGAGCCGCGCCCCGTTTGACGCTGGGGTCGCCGCTTCCCCGGCCGATCTGTCATCCCTGCCGCTCCTGCATCTGGAAAGCGTCGGGCCAGCCGCCTGGCTGTCCTGGAGTGACTGGTTCACCCTGCACGGGCTGCCCGTGCCGGCCGGCGGCCATGATCTGACCTTCAACAATTACCCGCTGGTCCTGCAGGCTGCCCTGATGGGCCAGGGGGTGGCGCTGGGATGGAGCCCGCTGATTGCCGAGCTGATGCGGGACGGGCATCTGGTTGCCCTGATCGACCGGCCGATCCAGACGGAACGGGGCTATTTCCTCGTCGTCTCCAGCCGGCGCAAGCCGGATGAGCGTCGCGACCGCTTCCGCCGCTGGGTCATCGAGGAAAGCCGCCGGGATGGCGACCGCAGATAGTGCCCGTTGTGGCGAAGCGGCGGGTCGCCGCGGCGCCGGTTACCGCGCGCCCTGTGGGTGCAGACGGTCGCCGAGAAATGCGATGAAGCGGGGGTCGTCGGCGTAGGCGATGTTGATCCGCATCGCCGGCGCAGTGGCCGTCCGCGTCGGCAGGAACAGCGTGCCGGGCGCCAGGAAAATCCCCTGTTCCGCAGCTTGGCGTACCAGTTCCGCCTCGTCGATGTGGTCGGGAAGCTCGCCCCACAGGTAATATCCGCCGGGTGCAGCCGGCGGCAGTCGGACGCCGATGCGGGTCAGGGCGAGCGTCGCCTTTTCCGTATGCTCCCCGATCAGCGTCTTCAGCCGGCGCAGGTGCCGGAGATATTGGCCGGAGGCGATGAAGGCGTAGACGATCCGCTCGACATAGTCGGAGGTGCTGACGACGGTCAGCATCTTGACGTCGCACAGCCGGTCGATCAGCGGGCGTTTCGCTGCGACATAGCCGACACGCAGGCTGGCCGACAGGGTCTTCGAGAAGGTGCCGACATAGATGACCCGCTCCAGCTGGTCGAGCGCGGCGAGGCGCGGGCTGGCGGCGGGCAGGACATCGGCGAAGGGGTCGTCCTCGACGACGTACAGGCCGTGCTGTTCGGCAATCCGCAGCAGGCGGTGCGCGACGGCGGGCGTGATCGAGCCGCCGGTCGGGTTGTGCGCCAGCGACTGGGTGAAGAACAGCTTCGGCTTGTGGGCGGCGGCCTTGGCGGCGAGATCGTCAAGGTCGGGGCCGTCGTGACGCCGCTGGACGCCAACGATGTTGATGCGCGACAGCCGGAGCTTGCCGAACAGTGGATAATAGCCGGGGCTGTCGACCAGCACCGTGTCCCCCGGTTCCAGCATCTGGCGGGCCACGAGGTCGAGTGCGTGGTTGGCGCCCTGGGTCAGCAGGATCTGGTCCGGCGACGCCGTGATCGATCGTTCGCCGAGCGTCAGCGCCAGCCGCTCCCGCAACGGCAGGAAGCCCCAGGGGGAGCCGTAGCCGTGGTCCGGCGTCAGGCCGCGGCTTGCGGCCGTGAATCTCGGATTGCCGCCGACCTCGAACCGCTCCATCCAGGACGGCGGCGGGCGGCCGTCGCCGATCCGCACGGCATAGCTCTGCACCAGCTGTTCGCGCAGCAGCGACACGAAGTCCACCGCCTCTGCGACATGGGCGGACTGCTGTCCGACCGCCGCGTGGCGGACGCGGGCGACATAATAGCCGGCCCCCTGCTTCGCCTCGACATGGCCCAGCGCCACCAGACGGTCGTAGGCCTCCGCCATCGTGTTCTTCGAGACGCCGTGCTCGACGGCGCCGGCCCGCACCGACAGGAGGCGCTCCCCCGGTTTCAACAGGCCCTCGCCGATCAGGCCGGCGATCCTGTCGACGATGCTGCCCACCCGTGTCATCGCGTCACCGCTTCAGTGTCCCAATGAATGCGCTGGTACAGTGTCCCGGAGATTTCGGGAAACTGTCCCTTGTGTCGTCCCTTTGTATCACTGATCATCAATGGAACGAATGGTGATGGTGGGGAAGCCCGCGGCGCCCGTTCAACCAGCACCAGCATTGTCCCGCCCTCATTGCTCCATCCGGTGCGCGCCGCCGTGCGGCGCCGGAGGGGGATGCATCCACAAAGTGTACGACAGGGTTCAGGAATGATCGACACCACCCGCAGTTCCCGCATCTCCGGATTCCACAAGAAATCGCCGGCGGAGCGCTTGGGCATCGTCTCGGACTTCGCCGGCCTCGATGCGGCGGCCGCAGCGCGGCTGTCGGACACCGGGAACCTGGATCTGGGCCTTGCCGACCGTCTGGTCGAGAACGTGATCGGGTCGATGAACATCCCGCTGGGAGTCGCGACCAATATGAGGGTCGACGGCGAGGATGTGCTGATCCCGATGGCAACGGAGGAGTCGTCGGTCGTCGCCGCGGTCTGCAACGCGGCCCGGCAATGCTATGACGCCGGCGGCTTCACCACCTCGATGTCCGGCACGTTGATGATCGCCCAGATCCAGGCGGTCGATGTGGCCGACCCCCACGCGGCCCGCCTGCGCATCCTCGGGCGGCGCGAGGAGATCAAGGCGATCTGCGACGGCTGCGACCCGGTACTGCTGTCCTTCGGCGGCGGCTTCCGCGACGTCGAGGTGCGTGTGCTCGACAGCCAGGGCGGCCCGATGCTGGTGACCCATCTGATCGTCGATACCCGCGACGCGATGGGCGCCAACGCCGTCAACAGCATGGCGGAGAAGCTGGCCCCCCACATCGCCGCCTGGAGCGGCGGCCGGGTGTATCTGCGCATCCTGTCCAATCTGGCCGACCGCCGGCTGGCGCGGGCGCATGCGGTGTGGCCGCTCGACCAGATTGGCGGCGAGTCGGTGCGCGATGGCATCATCAGCGCCTATCACTTCGCAGCCGCCGACCCGTATCGCGCCGCCACCCACAACAAGGGGATCATGAACGGCGTCAGCGCCGTCGTGCTGGCGACCGGCAACGACACCCGTGCGGTGGAGGCCGGCGCCCATGCCTTTGCCGCCCGCAGCGGCCAGTATGGCAGCCTGACCCGCTTCGAGGTAACCGCCGACGGACAGCTCAGCGGCTCCATCGAACTGCCGATGGCGGTCGGGCTGATCGGTGGCGCCACCAAGGCGCATCCGACGGCGCAGGCCTGTCTGGCGATCCTCGGCGTGACCAGCGCCGAACGTCTCGCCCGCATCATCGCCGCGGTTGGGCTGGCACAGAACTTCTCGGCGCTGAAGGCGCTGGCGACCACCGGCATCCAGAAAGGCCACATGGCTCTGCACGCCCAGAACATCGCGATGATGGCCGGCGCGGTCGGCGACGAGATCGATCGCGTCGCCGCTGCGCTGGTGCAGCGCGGCAGCGTGCGCCAGGACATCGCCCAGGAGGTCCTGCGGGACCTGCGTGGTGGAGTTTCCGGCGCCTGACGGCAGCGGGCAAAACCGTAGAGCATCAAAATGAATAAGGGGAGGACCTTGATGAAGACCGGATACACGCTGGCCGGCATGGCCGCGGCCAGCCTCGTCGCATTGTCGATCGGCACCGTCCCGGCATCGGCCGAGATCGCGTCCCAACGGGTAAAGCTGGGGGTGCTGACCGATATGAGCGGCTTCGCATCCGACAGCACCGGCCGGGGCTCGGTGGTGGCTGCGGAGCTGGCGGCGGAGGATTTCGCCAAGGAGTTGCCCGGCGTCACCATCGAGGTCATCCACGCGGACCACCAGAACAAGCCCGACATCGGCGCCGCCACCGCGCGCCGTTGGCTGGACCAGGAGCATGTCGACGCGATTCTGGACGTGCCCTTCTCGTCGGTGGCGCTGGCGGTGAATGAGGTGACGCGCAACTCCAAGGCCGTCTTCATCGCATCCGGTCCCGGTACGACGGAGCTGACCGGCCCGAAATGCTCCCCCAATACCATCCAGTGGACCTACGATACCTGGGCGCTGGCCAATGGCACGGCGCGGGCGGTGACGGAGAGCGGCGGCAAGCGCTGGTTCTTCATGACCGCCGACTACGCCTTCGGTCATGCGCTGGAGCGCGATGCCTCGGCGGTGGTCAAGAGCATGGGCGGCACCATCGTCGGCAGCGTTCGCCATCCGCCAAACGCGTCCGATTTCTCCTCCTACCTGCTACAGGCGCAGGGCAGCGGCGCGCAGGTCATCGGGCTGGCCAACGCCGTGGGCGACACCATCGGGTCGGTCAAGCAGGCGACCGAGTTCGGCATCACCGCCGGCGGCCAGAGGCTGGCCGCCTTGCTGATGCAGCTGAGCGACGTCGCCGCCGTCGGATTGAAGGATGCGCAGGGACTGTATCTGACCGAGGCCTTCTATTGGGATCTGAATCCCGGCACCCGCGCCTTCGCCGACCGCTTCGCCGCCCGGATGGACGGGCGCCGTCCCACCGGCAACCAGGCCGGCGTCTATGCCGGCGCCCTCCATTACCTGAAGGCGGTCAAGGCGGCGAACAGCACCGACGCCACCGTCGTCGCCGCCAAGATGCGGGACCTGCCGACCGACGATCCCCTGTTCGGCAAGGGCAGCGTTCGCGTTGACGGCCGGGCGGTCCACGACATGCTGTTCTTCGAGGTCAAGAAACCCGAAGAGTCGAAGGGACCTTGGGACTTCTACAAGCTGGTCAAGACCATCCCCGGCCCCGAAGCGTTCCGCCCGCTGTCTGAAGGTGGCTGCCCGCTGGTGGAGAAGTAAGCGGGTCACCGGCCCGGCTTAATCGACAGCCCCAGGCCCACTCTCGTGGGCCTGGGCATGCCATGATGGAGCCTGTCAGCTCACGACAAGCTCCTGCCAGGCCTCGTAGGCGGCAAGCACCGTCGCCATCTGCGCGGTGTGACCCTGGATGAAGGCATCGCCGTAGATGGTCTCGTCCGGATATTCGGTGATCAACGTCACCGGCACCGTGCTGCGTTCATCCAGTGATGACAGGCAAGGGAAGCCGTTGATGAGGCGGAATCCGGTTTCGCCGGCATGGATTTCGTAGAGCGCGATCTGTTCGGCGTTGCGGGCCGCCAACTCCGGAATTGTGGCCAGATGCGCCGTCACCCGGTCGAGCAGGCGCTCCGCCGCCGTCTCCCAACCCGCATGGTGGCGCATCACCAGGAAGAATCCCTTGGGCAGGGTCCACAGGGCGAAGTTGCGCGGTACATAGCCCGACAGCGGCCGGGTCCATTCATGCGAGGGGTAGCCGTGCAGGTTCAGGTGGAGACGGGCACCGCTCAACCGTTCCGCCTCCAGCCGGATGGCCTTTTCATTGAGATGGGGGCCGGCCTCCACAGGGTTGCGGTATTCCAGGTCGTCGCCGAGCGCGGTGTAGCGCGCCGCATGGTGCATGTGGCGTGGATTGTCGGTCCGCAGCCGCTGATGCAGGGCGTAGCCGTCTGGGTTCTCCAGGGGCGAAACGGTGAAGTGCGCCCCCGGACGCTGCGCCAGCCGGCTTGCCGCGCGCAGGGCGCCCGCCACGCCGGTCGTCTCGTTCGCGTGCTGGCCGCCGCTGATCATCACCGGCGCGTCGCTGCCCCGCACATAGCGGGCGAGCACCCGGCGCCCGCTGCGCGTCCCCGCCTCGAACGGCTCGCCGCCGATCCGCTCCAGCCCGGCACGGATTGCCGCGTCCCCGATCGGAGCGGCGGCGCTGTCCAGCAACGGGGCGTCGAGTGGCTCGTCGGCGGCCGTGGCGGCGTCGCATGACAGGGGACGCAACTCCACCCGCACCCGCACCACGCCGTCGCTCAGCCCGATATCCGGTGCGATCTGGCCCGGCTTCAGCCCGCGGTCGCCGAGCGGCCGGCCGGACTTGCGCTGGAACACCTCCAGCAGGGAGAAGTAGAAGTCCTCGTGCAAGGCCTCGCGCAGGCTCACAACCTCGTCGGCGAAGCCCAGCGGTTCGTCCTCTGCCGGATAGTCGGCGCGGATGCTCAGTTCCTCGAAATAGGGCTCCCCGCCGGCCCAGGGGTGGGCAATGATCGCCGTCATGGCGGCTTCGAACAGCCGCTCGTAATCGGTCTCCAGCCTTTCCCCGTCCTCATTGTTGCCCAGGCGCAGCCAACCGGTCGGCGATACGCTTGTCTCCCCCGCCATGTCGGTGTGGACGCGGTTGGGCGCGGCCACCCGCTGCTCCTCCCGCCGGCCGTCCTTGAAGGTCAGCGTCACGTCGTAATGGAACGCGCTGTCCGCCCGCGGGCGGAACGCCACCTCCACCCCGTCCAGCAGGGCGGCCAGCGGATAGGCCTCCAGCAGGAAGCGGTTCGCCGGCGCCTGCTGGTGGACCGGATAGGCGACGGTCACGGCGGCCAGATCGCGCCGCTGCACTTCCTCCAGGAAGAAATGCAGCAGGGGCTTGTAGGCGCTGCGAAGGCGGGCGGACACGCCGCGCTCCGCGAGGCGCCGTTCGGTGGCCCGGCGGCTTCGCGCGTCGTCGAAGGTCCAGGCCTCCACCAGATTGCCGCTCTGGGCGCCGCCGTTCAGCTGGGCGCACAGCCGGTCGAGCGTCCGCTCGAACGAGGCTTCGAACAGGACGGTCATCGAGACGTTCTCCCGGTGGGATCGAGGCTGTCGCGCAGCCAGTCGCCGAGCAGGTTCAGGCCCAGCACGGTCAGAAGAATGGCAAGGCCGGGGAAGACGCTGACCCACCAAGCGACCTGGAGATAGGTGCGCCCTGAGGCCAGCATGCCGCCCCAACTGGGGATGGTCGGATCGATGCCGAGCCCGAGGAAGGTCAGGCTGCTTTCCAGCAGGATGTTGTTGGCGACGTTCAGCGTCAGCAGCACGATCACCGGGCCGATCAGGTTCGGCAGCAGGTGCTGGACGATGATCCGCCAATCCTTCACCCCGATGGCGCGGGCGGACTGGATGAACTCCCGCTCGCGCAATGCCAGGACGGAGCCGCGGACGAGGCGTGCGTACTGCACCCACTGCGACACAATCAGCAGGATGATGGTGTTGGTCAGGCTGCCGCCGACGATGGCGATGAAGGTGATCGCCAGCAGGATAAAGGGCAGTGCCAGCTGCACGTCGGCGAAGCGCATCACCACGATGTCGCAGATGCCGCGGTAATAGCCGGAGATCAGGCCCATCAGCACGCCGATCACTGCCGCCCCAGCGACCGAGACGAAACCGACCAGCAGCGAGATCTTGCCGCCCGCAACCACGCGGGCCAGCACGTCCCGCCCCAGGGGGTCGGTGCCCAGCGGGTGCGCCGCAGTCTGGAAGGGCGGGGACAAACGGGCAAGCAGGTCCATCTTGTCCGCACCCCCGGGGAACAGCTGGTCGGAAAAGAGCACGGCCAGGCAGATGACCAGGGTCAGCGACGCGCCGAGCAGGAATTCCAGGTTGCGGAAGCGCGGGGAGCGCAGGAAGGAGAGCGCAGCGGCCATGGCGGTCACGAGGTCCGGATGCGCGGATCGACCAGCCCATAGGCGATGTCGACCAGCAGGTTGACGCCGACGATCATCAGCGACAGGACGGTGATGACGCCCTGAAGCACCGGGTAGTCGCGCGCGGCCACCGCGTCGAAGGCCAACGTGCCGAGCCCCGGCCAGTTG
Source organism: Azospirillum sp. TSH20 (assembly GCF_003115935.1). Classification (NCBI taxonomy): domain Bacteria; kingdom Pseudomonadati; phylum Pseudomonadota; class Alphaproteobacteria; order Rhodospirillales; family Azospirillaceae; genus Azospirillum; species Azospirillum sp. TSH20. The sequence goes on along the minus strand of NZ_LGQU01000096.1, from coordinate 129,217 downwards.
AAGACGCGCTCCACCACGACGATGCCGCCCAGCAGGCCGCCGAACTGCAAGCCGAAATAGGTGATCAGCGGGATGGCGCAGTTGCGCAGCGCGTGCTTGTAGAGGACCTTGCCCTCGCTCAGCCCCTTGGCGCGCGCCACCATGACATACTGCGACTGCAGGGTTTCCAGCATGGCGCTGCGCACCAGCCGCACGTTGGTCGCGGTCAGGATGACGCCCATGGTGACCGCCGGCAGAACGAAGTTGGAGGGGCTTTCCATCCCGCTCGGCGGCAGCCAGCCCAATGTGATGGCGAACAGCAGCACCAGCATCGTCGCCAGCCAGAAGTTGGGCACCGACAGGCCGACCAGCGACAGGATGCGGATCGCCTGATCGGCGACCCCGCCCCGCGCCGTCGCCGCCCGGATGCCGAGCGGGATGGACAGGGCGATGGAAACGGCCATCGATATCAGCGCCAGCAGCAGCGTGGCCGGCAGCGCGTCGGCGATCAGCCGCGACACCGGGGTGCCGCCAAGGAAGCTGTTCCCGAAGTCGAACCGCAGCAGTCCGGTCAGGAAGCCGCCATACTGGACGAGGAAGGGCCGGTTGACCCCCAGCGCCTCACGGATGCGCTCCAGGTCCTGTTCGGTGATGCTGCCCGCCCCTTGCGTCAGCATCAGGGCCGGGTCGCCCGTCAGGCGGATCGCGAAGGAGACGACCAGCGTCACCACCACCATGACGAAGATCGCCTGGATCAGGCGCTTGAGAAGGAAACCGGCCAAAACGTGCCACCCTGGAAAAAACGGGCCTGATAAAATGGAGCAAAACCACAACCGGCGCCGCCGCTCCCCGAGGGGGAAGGGCGGTGCCGGACGGGCGGTCAGTCCACCGTCACCTCGGTCAGCTTCGGACGGTTGTCCGAGGCCGGCGGGAAGTTCTTGACCCGCTTGGCGACGCCGTAGATGGCGTTGGAGTTGTAGAGCGGCATCTCCAGCGCCTTGTCGGCGACGGTGTGCGCGATCTGCTTCAGGATGCGCTCGCGCTCCGCCACGTCGGTGATGGCGCGTTGCGATTCCAGCAGCTTGTCCAGATCGGCGTCCTGCTCGTACGGGTTCCACTTCTCGCCGGAATGGTACATGGCGTAGGCGGTGTTGTCGTAGTCGAAGGTCCAGCCGCCCCATTTCTGCTGGAACATCGCGCCGGTCTTGCCCTGCGGGATGATGTCGTTCAGCAGCACGTTGGTCTCATACGGCTTGATCGTCGCGACGACGCCGACGGCGCCCAGATAGGCGGCGACGGCCTGGGCCACCTCGTTCATCGTGGCGTCGTTGCCGCGGATGTCGATCTGCACCGTGGCGCCCGGCTTCACCCCGGCCTGGGCCAGCAGGGCCTGCGCGCCTTTGGGATCGAAGGGCAGCGGCTTCAGCGCCGGGTCGTAGCCGAAGGACAGCTCGCCCTGGAAGCTGGCGATTTCCGACGCCTGGCCGGCCAGGATCGACTTGACGATGGCGGCGCGGTCCACCGCCATGATCAGCGCCTTGCGCACCCGCGGGTCGGCGGTGATGCCGCTCTTGGTGTTGAAACGCAGCGCGTCCACCGTCGGCCCCGGCACGCTGAGCAGCGTCAGCTTCGGGTCGGCCTGGATGACCGGGACCATGCCGATGGGAATGGTTGGCGGCAGGACGACGTCGACGCGGCCGGCCTGAAGCTCGGCGACCGCCGTGGCCGGTTCGGTGATGAAGCGGTATTCGACCTCCGACAGCTTCGGCGCGCCGCCCCAGTAGTTGGGGTTGGCCTCCAGCTTGATGCCGGTCTTTGGGGCGTAGGAGACGAACTTGAACGGCCCGGTGCCGACCGGGTTGACGTTGAAGAAGGCGTCGCCCTTCTCCTTGATGTAGTTCGGCGGGACGATCATCGCGCCATAGCCGGCCAGCTTGGTCAGCAGGACCGGGTCGGGCGCCTTCAGCTTGAGATCGACGGTGGTGTCGTCGATCACCTCGACGCTGTCGATGGCGATGTAGTTGGAGCGCTGCGGCCCCTTCGCCCCTTCCTCGCCCAGCAGCCGGTCGAAGGTGAACTTCACGGCGGCGGCGTTGAACGGCTCGCCGTTGTGGAAGGTCACGCCGCCGCGCAGCTTGAAGCGGATGCGCTTGCCGCCGTCCATCTCGGTCCAGGATTCCGCCAGCCCCGGCACCAGCTTGCGGTCCGGGCCGCGGTAGGTCAGACCGTCGAAGATGTTGGTGCCGACCGAGGCCCAGTTGACCAGGAAGGTGTCGATCGGGTCCCAGCTTCCGGGATCCTGCGGCGACGAGATCGTCAGCTTCCCGGCGGCGTCCGCCGGCGTCGCCACGAAGGCCGCCCCAGCCAGCAGCGCCGCCATGAATGCAACCTTGATCCCCTTCAATCCCAATGCCATGACGCCTGTTCCTTGATCGATGGTTGTTGTTGGTTGACGAGGGCGCCGGGTCATGCGCTCCGGCGGACGAAATGCCCCGGCTGCACCTCTTCCAGCGGCAGGACCGCGGGATCGTCGCCGACGGCGCGGACCGGGCTCGGGATTTCCCCGTCCAGCAGGGCCCGGCGGCTCCGCCGCGAGGGGTCGGCGACCGGGACAGCGGACAGCAGGCGGCGCGTGTAGTCGTGCGCCGGGCTTTCGAAAATCTGCCGCCGGCTTCCCATCTCCATGATCTGGCCGAGGAAGAGGACGGCCACACGGTGGCTCATCTTCTCCACCACCGCCATGTCGTGGCTGATGAAAAGATAGGCGAGGCCGCGTTCGGCCTGAAGGTCCATGAACAGGTTGATGACCTGCGCCTGGATCGACACGTCGAGCGCCGACAGCGCCTCGTCGGCAATGATCAGTTTGGGGTCGGAGGCGAGCGCGCGGGCGATGCAAACGCGCTGGCGCTGGCCACCGGAAAATTCGTGCGGGTAGCGGGCGGCGTGGGCGGGGGCGAGTCCGACCCGCTCCAGCAGGCCGTCCACCCGTTTGCGGATCTCCCGCTCGCCGTCAAGCAGACCATGGGTGCGGATCGGCTCCGCGATCGAGAAGCCGACCGTCTTGCGTGGGTCGAGCGACGCGAAGGGATCCTGGAAGATGTACTGGACGTCGCGCCGCAGCCGGTTGCGGTCCGCCGCCCCCATCTCCGACAGCGGCCGGCCGCGGAACGAAATGCGGCCCGAGGTCGCCTCCTGCAACTGTTGGATGGTGCGCCCGATCGTCGATTTGCCGGAGCCGGACTCGCCGACCAGCGCCAGCGTTTCGCCCGGATGGATGTCGAAGGAGACCTGCGTCACCGCATGGACCTGATGCGTGGCGCGGCCGAGCCAGTTGGTCCTGGACTTGAACCGGACGGACAGATCGCGGACCGACAGAAGGGGGGCTGCGCCGTAGTCGGCCGTGTCCTGCACCCGGGCCTCGCCCACGGTGGTGACGTGGTCGCCGTCGAGAACGGTCAGCGGCAGGCGGCGGGGGTGATCCTGTCCCGCCATGGCGCCAAGCCGCGGCACTGCGGCCAGCAGCGCGCGTGTATAGGGCTGGCGCGGGGTGGCGAAGAGGTCGGCGGCGCGACCCTCCTCGACCTTGCGGCCCTTCCACATGACGACGACGTCGTCCGCCATCTCGGCCACCACACCCATATCGTGGGTGATGAACATCATCGCCATGCCGAGTTCGGCCTGCAGGTCGCGCATGATGGTCAGGATCTGCGCCTGGATCGTCACGTCGAGCGCGGTCGTCGGTTCGTCCGCGATCAGCAGCCTGGGCCGGCAGGCCAGCGCCATGGCGATCATCACCCGCTGGCGCATGCCGCCCGAGAGCTGGTGCGGGTAGCGCTTCAGGATCTGGGCGGCATCCGGCAGGCGGACCATGTCGAGCAGTCGCCGGCCCTCCTCCGCTGCTGCGGCCTTGCCCATGCCTTCGTGCAGGATCAGCGTTTCGCCGATCTGGTCGCCGATGGTGAAGACGGGGTTCAGCGAGGTCATCGGCTCCTGGAAGATCATGGCGATCTCCTTGCCGCGGATCGCCCGCATCTCCTTCTGCGTGGCTGTCAGCAGGTCGCGCGGCCCCTGGCTGCCCTGGAACAGGATGCGGCCGGTGGGGTATTGCGCCCCCACCATGTCGGCGAGCCGCATCACCGACAGCGACGTCACCGACTTGCCCGACCCCGACTCGCCGACGATCGCCAGCGTCCGTCCCGGATCAACACGGAAGCTCAGATCCTCGATGACGCGTTGTCCGCCGAAGGCGACGGACAGGTCCTCGACGCTGAGCAAAGGTGGCGTGACCTGCTGTGCGGGGGTTGGAGAGGCGTTCCGGGTGGGCGACTGCATCGGGCGCGGAACCTTGGTGTCCCTATTGTCAAGAGACTGAGGTTTCCCGGATCCACCAGTTCCGTCAATGCATTATTTCGGATCGATAACCGTGCCGGATGTTATCATCCGGTCCCCACCGTGGTGTCGGGGGAGCCGTCAGCGCTCGCGCCTCCGCCAAGCCCGGACCGCGGCCAGCACGGGGACGGACAGCGCCGCCCAGGACAACGCGTCCACCAGGCCGTCGTCCAGCAGGGCGGTGACCAGCCCGGCGGTGGTGACGAGCGCGATTGCGATTGGAATGCCGAAGATCGCCGGCAGGGGGAGGGGAGCGCGCGGCTTCATTCCGCGGCCTCCCCGGAGACGGCGCGCAGGCCGGGGCTTGCGCCGGCCTGTTCCTGTGCGCCGCGGCGGCGGGCGATCCACAGATACAGGCCGCTGCCGAGGATGACGATGGTCAGCACGTCCAGCACCGCCCATAGGACCTTCATCGGCAGCCCGCCGTAATCGCCGAAATGCAGTGGCTGCGACAGCCGCAGCGCCAGCATGTACCAGGGCATGGAGCGCATATCGGTGAAGGCCCCGGTTTCCGCGTCGATCAGGGCGGGGGTCAGGATCCGGTTGGTGGCCGGCGTGGCTCCCTTCAGCCACACCGCGTAATGATGGTTGCTGGAAAATCGCACGCCGGGGAAGGCGACGAACTGCGGGCGCATGCCGGGGGCGGCCTCCATCGCTGTGCGGACGGCCGCGTCGACGGAGGCGAAGCGTTCCGGCACCGGCTTGCCTTCATAGGGGGCGATCATCGCCGCCAGCTCGTTGGATCGCCAATAGGCGACCAGCGGCACCGACAGGGTGTTGATGACGCCGGTCAGCCCGACCACCATCACCCACATCAGCGTGACGATCCCCAGCATGTTGTGCAGATCAAGCCATTTCAGCCGCCTGCTGCGCCCGGCCCGCACGGTGCCGAAGGGCAGCTTGCGCATGAAAGGAGCATAGATCACCACGCCGGACAGGGTGGCGAGGAACAGCAGGAAGCCCATGAAGCCGAGGAAAAGCTCGCCGGGCAGCCCGGCGAACAAGTCCACATGCAGGCGCAGCATCACATGCATGAAGCCCTCGTCGTCATTCAGGTCGGCCAGGATCCGCGTGGTGCGCAGGTCGATGGCGGAGATGTGCATCTGCGACACCGGCGGGCGGGCGGTCGGGCCGGTCGTGACGTTCACCACCGGCCGATCCTCGTCGAAGCTGAGGAACAGCGGACGTTCGCCGGGATATGTGGCCAGCGCCGAGGCAACCGCCTCGTCCAAGGATTTCAACGGCGTCTCGGCCGGCAGGAGCGGAAGGTTGTCCTCCGCCGTCAGCGCCTCGATCTCGTCATGGAAGATCAGCGGCAGGCCGGTCAGGCACAGCAGCAGCATGAAGACCGTGCAGATCAGGCTGGTCCATTTGTGGATCAGCGTCCAAATCCGGATGGTTCGGTTGGTCATCGGGCACTCCTCATGCCGCCGTCATGAATGCACCGTTCAGAAATCGACCGACAGCGACAGCTTGGCGGTCAGGGGAGCGCCCTGGCTCAGGTAGCCGCCATAAGCGGATGCCCAATAGGCCTTGTCGGTGACGTTCTCCACCGCCGCGCGGATGGTGACCGGACGGTTCTGAACGTCGGCGATCATCCGCGCGCCGACGTCGAAGCGGGTCCAACTGGGGATCTTCAGCGTGTTGGCGGTGTTGAGATACTGCGACCCGGTGTGGATCACGCGGCCGGTCAGCGTCACGGTGGGAAAGGAGGCGGGAAGGAAGGGCAGGTCCCATTCGACGTTGGCATTGAACTGGTGGCGCGGAACGCCGACGGCGTCCTTGCCCTCGGTCGCGGCGCTGCCGGTGTCGGTGAGCTCCGGATCGATGAAGGTGGCGCCGCCCAGCAGCCGGACGCCCTGCACCGGTTCGCCATACAGCATCAGCTCGATGCCGCGGTTGCGCTGTTCGCCGGACACGCTGTAGATGCGGGTGAACGCGTCGGTGACGCCGCTGGGCTGGGTGGTCTGGAACAGCGACAGCGAGCCGCCGAAGCTGCCGAAGTCCAGCTTGCCGCCGACCTCATACTGGACGGAGCGGTAGGGCTCGAAGATCTCTCCGGCATTGGCCGCCGTGGACGGGGCGGTCGGTCCCTGCGCCAGCCCTTCGATCCGGTTGGCGTAGAGCGACAGTTCCTTGACCGGCTTCACCACCAGCCCGACCACCGGCGTCAGCGCCGACTGGTCGTAATCGGAGGTGCGGGCGCCGTTGGCGCGGTTGAAGCCGCGGACCTGGATGGTCTGCTGGCGCAGGCCGGCGGTGAGCATCACCCGGTCGTCGAGGATCGACAGCGTATCGGACGCATAGACGCTGCGCAGCACCGATTCGCTGACCTTCGGCGGATCGCCGACCATGCCGCTGGCAGATGTCGTCGCCGGGCGCGGGAAGCCGACCATGGTGTAGAGGTTGATGGCGGTGGTCGTGCCGAACTCGAAGCCGTTGTTGTTGGTCGTCCGCAGCGCGGAAGCGCCGGCATTCAACTGGTGCCTGACCGGACCGGTGTGCAGGTCGGCCCGGATGCCGGCCTGACCGGTGCTGGTGAAATCCTCGCGCGGGACGGTCAGGCGCCTGACGGTGCCGGTGCCGTCGGGCCGCGTGATGGTGGGGGAGGCATAGTCGCCGTCCTCGCGCATGCTGCGCAGGCCGAAGGCGCCGTAGGCGGTCAGGTTCGGCAGGATGTCGTATTCGGCACGGATCTGGCCGAAGGTGTCGCGCATCTGCGAATAGCTCCAGGGCTGCGCATAGTTTTGCGAAGCCGACGGCACCGCCGGGACGAAGCTGCCGAAATAGACCACCGGGCGGCCCTGCTCCACCCGCTGGGTCTGGGTGCCGACATCGAGCGTCACGCGGGTGCGCTCGCCACGATAGTCCAGCGCCAGGGAGCCGAGCTTCAGCGTCCGCTCCTCGTCGTCGATGGCGGTCTCGCCGCCGCGGACCGCGGCGTTGACGCGCACGCCGAACTGGTTGGCGTCGCCGAACCGGCGGCCGACATCGGCGGACAGGCCGAATCGGCTGTCCATGGTATAGCTGGCGGTCAGGCGGGTCAGAGGTTCATCCTCCGCCCGCTTGGGCACGAGATTCACGCCGCCGCCGATGCCGGACCCGCTGGGGGCCGCGCCGTTCAGAAAGGCGTTGGCACCCTTCAGCACCTCCACCCGTTCGAACATGTTGGTGGCGACGATCTGGCGCGGTGCGGTTCCGTAGAGGCCGTCGATCGACAGATCCTCGCCCATCAGCTGGAAACCGCGGATGACGAAGCTCTCCGCGAAATTGCCGTAACCGAGGCCGCTGCGCACCGCCGGGTCGTTGGCCAGCACATCGGCGACGGTATCCGCCTGCTGGTTGCGGATGGTTTCGTCGGTGTAGCCGGTGACGGAGAACGGAACGTCCATCGCGTCCTGGTTGCCCAGCGCGCCGATGCGCCCGCCGCGCGCCACCTGACCGCCGGCATAGGCCGGGGGCAGGGCGCCGGGACCGGTCGCGCCCCCGCTGCCTTCGATCTGCACCGGGTCGAGCTGGATGGCGCCACCGGCGGCCACGCGCTCGACCGTCACCGTTTCGGTGTTGAGGAAGCGGGCGGCCAGCCCGGTGCCGGACAGCAGGCGGTTCAGCCCCTCGCGCGCGGGCATCGAACCGCTGACGCCGGGGGAATTGACGCCCTGCGTCACCGCGCCGGGGCTCAGCACCTGGATGCGTGTCGCGGCGGAAAAGGCGGCGAGCGCCCCGTCCACCGATTGCGGCGCAATAGCGAAGGTCACCGCCCCGGCCGGGTTCGTCTGCGCCATCGCTGCGGGGACGCTGGACAGCAGCAGGCCCGGCGCGATCAGCACCGTCGTCGCCAGCAGCCGCCCCAGGAACACGCGGCCGAACCGACCACCATGGACGCTGCCCCGGCGTCCGATCATCACATCCATAAGCCCAAACTTTGCCGATTCCATCGCTCGCCTCTGTCATCCGGTGAGAGACCGCGCCGCATTCTGCGACTGCGTCTCATTCTCTTCTTTCCCGGTGATGACGATGGGCAGACGGAGATCCCTGGGAGGTTTTTTCGGACCTCCCGAACTTTTTCAGCGAAGCAGGGTCAAGTAGGGGGTGACGCGGGTGGCGCGCACGCCGAGGCCGCGCTCAAGCGCATCGAACACGGCATCCGGCCGGTCGAGCGCAAAGACGCCGGAGACCACGCGCTCCGCCGCCTCGCCGTTCAGCAGGATAACGCGGCCCGGCCATTGCCGGTTCAGCGCGGTGATGACCGACGCAAGCGACTGCTGGCGGAAGACGATCTGGCCTTGGCGCCATGCGAAGGCGACGGCGGGATCCACCGCCCGTGGCCCGGTCATGCCGTGGGAGTCGGCCTCCGCGCTCTCGCCCGCGTGCAGACGGATGCTGTCGGGCCAGGGGGCATGGCTGTCGGCGTCTCGTTGGGCGGCGACCTCCACCAGCCCCTCCCCGACCGTGACCGTCGTGCGGTCGTCCTCGCGCCGGACGCTGAACCGGGTGCCCAGCACGCGGGCGGAACCCGCCCCGCCATCGACGACGAAGGGATGGTCGGGGTCGCGGGTGACGTGGAACCATGCCTCTCCGCGCAGAATCCGGACTCGCCTCTCACCATCCCGGAAATCGAGAACCAGTGCGGTGTCGCCGTTCATCTCGGCGGTGGAGCCGTCCGGCAGGGCCAATGTCCGCCTCTGCCCGGTCGAGGTCACCTGATCGGCGACGGCATTCTGGTAGAGCGCCGGTCCGCGCCAGACGCCGAGTCCGCCGGCCACCAGCAGGACCGCCAGCGCCGCAGCGAAGCGCCGCACCTGGGCTGCCACAGGGCGTCGGGGGGCCGCGATGCGGGACCCGGCATAGGCGGCACGGGCAGGTTCCTTCAGGTCGTGCAGGAGGGTCCGCAGTTCGCTCCAGGCGTGGGAATGAGCCGGGCTGCGGGCCAGCCACTCGGCGAAGGCGGTGCGCTCCGCCGGGGTGAGGTCGTCGGACTGAAGCCGAAAGAACCACGCATTGGCTTCCGAGAACAGCCGGTCCCCATCCGGTCCGCCGTCCGCCGGCTCCTCGTCTGCCGGGTCCTTCTGCCGTTCATCCCGATGGTCCATCGCGTCTTGCCGCAAGCTCCTGTTGCCCCGTGTTTGGTAAGACGACCGGCGGAGGCGGATCCCTCAAAGAAAATTGCCTGTAGGGGAACGGAAATTGCCGATCATCGCGGCGGGCGCCGCTTCATATGGGTGCGGCATTGTTCCAGCGCCGTGCGCAGATGGTACTCCACGGTGCGTGGGGAGATGCCGAGCCGTTCGCCGATGGCGCGGTAGGGCAGGCCTTCGACATGGTAGAGGAGGAAGACCTCGCGGGTCTTGGGCGGCAGGGCATCGATGGCACCGCGAAGCCGGGCCATGGTCTGGTTCCGCTCCACCACCGCGTCGGCGCCGGGACCTGCGGCCGGCAACTCCTCGTCGGGCGGACCCGCCTCGCGCATGCGCTGGCGCCGGGCTGCCCGGCAATGGTCCAGCGCAATGCGGTCGGCCACCACATAGAGCAGACCGGCCGGGTTCTGCACCGCCTCGCCGTCCGGCAGGCGCGCCAACCGCAGGAAGGCATCCTGCGCCAGATCGCCCGCCGTCTGCGGATCGCCGGTCCGCCGGGCGATGGCACGCTCCACCCGCAGCCGATGCGCATCGAACAGTTCCGCGATCCTGCGCGCCCAATTGCCGACAGGGCCGGTCATCGGGCGGGCCAGGAACGGAGGTCATCGGACAGGGCGGGGGGGCAGGTATCGGTCACGGATGCGCGGACTGGCGGATGCGAAGGGACCGGCATCCGTGGGGCCTTCGCCTTTGATGCCGGTCACACCGGTATAGCCGCACCGAACTTAGAATGCGAACGATTCTTATTATCGCAGGACGCCCTTCATGCCCGGATCGCGGTGAAATGGGGTCAGAACCAAGGCCGCCGCCGGGGCATCCGCCGTTGCCAATGGACTGTGCCGGACCGCTGCCGTACCTTGCGGGAGGCATTCAGCCGAGACCGCGCTGCCATTTCAGAAAGAGTCCGTGATGGCCGATCACAGCAAAACTCGCACCGCGTTCTCCGACCTGCACAAGGACGGCTGCTTCGTCATTCCCAACCCTTGGGATATCGGCAGCGCCATGATGCTGAAACATCTCGGGTTCCGCGCACTGGCCTCCACCTCGGCAGGATTTGCCTTTTCGCGGGGGCTTCCCGATGCTGATTGGGCGGTGTCTTGCGCAGACATGCTGTCCCACATCGCCGACATCGTTCAGGCGACCGATCTGCCGGTGAATGCCGACTTCGAATCCGGCTATGCCCATGACGTCGAGGGGCTGGCCCGCAACGTGCGGCTCTGCGCCGAAACCGGCGTGGCCGGCCTGTCCGTGGAGGACGCCACCGGCGATCCATCAAAGCCGCTGTACGATTTTTCCCACGGCGTCGAGCGTATCGCGGCGGCGGCGGAGTCGCTGCGAGGCACGGGCGTTCTCCTGACCGCCCGCTGCGAAGCCGTGCTGGTCGATCATTCGGCGGCCGTCGAGGAGGTGCTGCGCCGGCTGCCTGCCTACGCGGCGGCGGGGGCTGACGTCCTGTATGCGCCGGGCCTGCGGAATCCGAGCGTGATAAAGGCGGCGGTCGATGCTGTGGGACCCAAGCCGCTCAACCTGCTTGTCTCCTCGCCGATCGGTCTGTCGGTGCAGCAGATTGCCGAATTGGGCGTGCGACGGATCAGCCTTGGAAGCGCACTCAGCCGCGCGGCGTGGGGCGGCTTTCTCCGGGCGGCGCGGATGTTGGCCGATCATGGGCGTTTCGATGCCCTTTCCGAAGCCGAGCCGTTCGACACACTCAACGGTTTCTTCCGGACACACGGCCGTAGCCCCGATTGAGTGTGTCGCAATTGTGGGGCACCACTCGAACGTTTGCCCGTTGTCAGGCGCATCCCTTGGTCAGGTGAACCAGTAGCGGGTGAGGTGGAAGAACAGCGGCGCCGAGAACACGATGGAGTCGAGGCGGTCGAGGACGCCGCCATGCCCCTCGATCATGGTGCCCCAATCCTTGACCCCGAGGTCGCGCTTCATCGCCGACAGGACGAAGCCGCCGAAGAATCCGGCGATCACGATGATCAGCGACATTCCCGCCGCCTGGAGCGGCGAGAAGGGCGTGATGACGTGCAGCCCGGTGCCGATGGCGACGGCGGTCAGCCCGCCGCCGACCAGCCCTTCCACCGTCTTGGACGGACTGATGCCGGGCGACAGCCGGGTCTTGCCCCACAGCTTGCCGAAGACGTACTGGAAGACGTCGCTCAACTGCGCCACCGTCATCAGGTACAGCAGCAGCAGGGCGCTGGGCAGCTGGTAGCCGGGGATGTCGAGCCACAGCAGGGCCGGCGCGTGGCTGGTGCAATAGACCGCCAGCATCAGCCCCCACTGCGCCTTTGCGGTGCGGGTCAGGAAGTCGGTGGGGTCGGCGCCCAGCACCGACAGCGACGGCAGTGCCATGAACACATAGACCGGGATGAAGATCGAGAACAGCCCGTACCAGCCGATCCCGATCAGCCAGTATTGCAGCGGCACGACCACGAAGAAGGACAGGAACAGCCCGGCATGATCGCCGCGCCGGGTCGGCGTCAGCGTAATGAACTCACGCAGCGCCAGATAGGAGAGCAGGGTGAACAGGACCAGCGTTACCACGCTGCCCAGCAGCATCGCCGCGGCAAACAGCGCCACCATCACCCACCAGGAACGGATGCGGGCGTTCAGGTTGCGCACCGTGTCGCGTCCGGCCGGCGTCTGGACGCGGTAGGCCAGGACGGTGCCGATCAGGGTGGCGACGACCAGCAGGCCAAGGGCAGCGCCCGACAGCCAGAGGAACAGCGGTTCGGTGGTCGTGAAAACAGTCATCACTGAGTTCATCACGCTGCTCATCGGGTGGTCCGTTGGTCAGAGGGCTGGGGGTTGGCCTGGGAGCCGGATTGGGAGTTGGACTGAGAGGCGGACTGCGAGCCGGGCCGGGACAGCGACACCAGCGCGGCGCGCGCCCGCTCCAGGAATGCCGCCTTGTCCTCGCCCTCGACCGGTTCCAGCGGCGCGCCGAAGCGCATGGTGCAGATCAGCGGCACCAGCAGCGGCATGCCTTTCGGCATCACGCGGTGCAGGTTCTCGATGAAGACGGGCACCAGTTCGGCATTTGGCACACGTTGGGAGAGATGGAAGAGACCGCTCTTGAACGGCGCCACGGTGCCGTCGCCGCGCGTGCCTTCGGGAAAGAGGATCAGCGACTGCCCGCTTTCCAGCACCGCCGCCATGGCATCCATCACCTCCGCGGTCGCCTTGCCGGTGCGGTCGACCAGCAGCGCGTTCAGGCATCCCACCGCCACCGCGCGGCGCAGTGCCGAGCCGCCCCAATAGTCGAGCGCCGCCACCGGATGCGTGCGCGCCCGCAGCTTCGCCGGCAGGGCCGCCATGACGGCCAGCGTGTCGAGATGGCTGGTGTGGTTGGCGAAATAGATGCGCGGAACGTCTGCGGGAGCACTGCCTTCCCAGCTTGCGCGGGCACCGACCAGCAGGCGGGTCAACCCCAGCAAACCATGGCGGAGCGCCGGTTGGAAAAGAGCGTTCATGACCGGGCCTCCGGTTGATGGGCTTCCAGATGTTGGGCGTTCAGGCGGCGGGCGACGCCGAGTGTGCGCGTCGCGACGGTCAGCAGGCTTCCGGCCATGATGATCCAGGCCGCCGCAAGCAGGCTGTAGCTCGTGCCCCACAGCGCATGCTCGACCGCCTGGGCGAGCAGGGCGACGGTGAGGGCGGCCATGCGTCGCTGCTTGGCCATCACGCCGCCGAAATCCTGCGCCAGCCCCAAGGCGCCGCCGAAAGTGCGGACATAGGCGGTCATCGTGGCGGCAAGCGCCGCGGCCCAGCCGAGCCAGGGCAGGCCGGCGGCGTAGCCCAGCGGCACCAGGAAGGCGGTGTCGGCGACACGGTCGGGAATCTCGTTATAGAGCGCGCCGACCGGCGATCCCTTGCCGCCTTCCACCGCGACCATGCCGTCGAGCAGGTTGCACACGAGGCGCAACTGGACGCACAGCGCGGCGCCGATCCAGGCCAGGACACCGCCCTGCAGCAGAAGGACGCCGCCGATTGCCGCCCACACCGCCGACAGCAGCGAGATCTGGTTGGGGGACACCGGCGTCGTGGTCAGCCACGCCGCCAGCCGTTGCGCCCAGCGGGCCGACCGGGTGGCGATGGGGCGCCGGTCGGCGGCAGACTTGGCGGCGGCAGTTTTGGCGGCGGTTGCGGAGGTCTCCATCATGCAGGCTCCTTGGCTGCGGCGTCCGCGGCAAACCGCGTCACGGCCGGATAATCGGTCTTGCCGGTGCCCAGAAGCGGGACGGCGTCGATGCGCAGGATATCGCGCGGAATGGCGATTTCGGGCGCTCCCCGGCTGCGTGCGGTAGCGACCAGCGCATCGCGGGCCAGGACGACGCTGGTGGTCGCCAGCACGATCCGCTCGCCGCGCTTGGCATCGGGCAGGGTGACGGCGGCATGCGTGGCGTCAGGATCGGCGAGGCACGCCAATTCTTCGACGAGGCCGAGCGGGATCATCTCGCCCGCCACCTTGGCGAAGCGCTTGACCCGGCCGACGATGCGGATGAAGCCGTCGGCGTCGATCTCGACGATGTCGCCGGTGTCGTGCCAGCCATCGGCCGGCGGCTGGATCACGCCCGGACGGTCGGCATGCAGGTAGCCCTTCATCACGTTCGGCCCGCGCACCCGCAACCGCCCGCCGGCGTCGACGCCGGGCACCGGCACCAGTTCGGTCTCGATGCCGGGCAGGGCTTGTCCGACGCTGCCGGAGCGGAAGCGGGCCGGGGTGTTGACGGCGATCACCGGCGCGGTCTCGGTGGTGCCGTAGCCTTCCAGCAGATGGACGCGCAGCCGTTCGGTGTAGACGCGCCGCGTCTCGTCCTGCAGCCGCTCGGCCCCGGCGAAGACGAGGCGCAGCGAGCGGTAGTCGTAGGGGTCGGCGGACCGCGCCCAGGCGTTCAGGAAAAAGTCGGTGCCGAACAGGACGGTGGCGTTGGTCTGGTAGACCAGTTCCGGGATCAGCCGAACATGGCGCGGGTTGGGGTAGAGCACCGTCTTCACGCCGTTCAGGATCGGCAGCAGCATGCCGCCGGTCAGGCCGAACGAGTGGAAGACCGGCAGGCAGTTGAACACCACATCCTGACGGTTGAAGTCCACCACCGACGCCACCTGCGCCATGTTGGCGAGCAGGTTGCCATGGCTGAGGGCCACGCCCTTCGGCGGTCCCTCCGACCCGGAGGTGAACAGGATGGCGGCGATGTCGTCGCCGCTGCCCTGCGGCGGCAGCAGCCGTTCCGGCGCGACCAGTGCCGCCAGGGCGCGCAGCTTGTCGTCCAGCCGCAGCCCGCGCTTGACCTCTTCCAGATGGATGATGGCGTGGTCGGCGGCCAGCGCCTCGACCAGCGCGCCGAGGCGGGCCTTCTCGATGAATTGGGCGGAGGTGACGATCCGGCGCACCCCGGCGGCGCGGCAGGCGGCCTTCACCGCATCTGGACCGGCGGTGAAGTTCAGCATGGCGGCCGGCCGGCCATGGGCGGCGAGGCCGAAGAACACCGCCGCCGTCGGCGAGGCAGTCGGTAGCAGCACGCCCACCGGCTCATCCGCCTGCGTACCGCGCGTCAGGATGCGGCCGAGCACCAGGGCGCGGGCTGCCAGCGCACGATAGGACAGGGTGGAGAAATCGCCGTCCTGGACGGCATCCTCCCGTGCCCCGGACTTGCGGCGGGCGTCGAGCAGGGCCAGCATCAGCGTTTCCTGCCGCGGGCGGGCGGCGAAGACGCTCTCCGTCATCACGCGGGACAGCCAGGACTTCAGGGCGGCACGCCGCTTCTTACCGACCAGACCGTCAACCTCGGGAGTCATGACCGGCGGCAGAACGGTGATGGTGATGCGCGGGAACAGGCCGAGCCGCAGCCGGCCCTTCATCCGCGACAGGACCGAGCGCTGGGCGCCCTCGATGCAGACCGGCACCACCGGGCAGCGGGCCTTGTCGGCCATCATGCCGGGGCCGCCGTTGATCTTCATCAGCGACCCGGTGACGGTGATCCGCCCTTCCGGAAAGACGCAGACCTTGTCGCCGTCGGCAAGCGCACGGGCCAGGATTCGGGTGCCGAGCGGGTTGGTCGGGTCGATCGTGACATGGTCGGCGATCGCCAGGAACGGCTTGACCAGCGGATGCTTGGCGATGTGGGTGTCGACCGCGAAGCGCATGCCCGGCAGGAAGGCGGCGAGCAGAGCGCCGTCCAAGAAGGACTGGTGGTTCGGCGTCACCACGGCGGCGCCGTCGAGACCGTCCAGATGCTCCGCCCCGCGGACCTCGACACGGAAGGCCAGCCGGAACAGGCCGCGGAAGACCACGCGCATCAGCGCCTGCGCATCGACGGCGAGCGTCATCACCACGGCGACCACCATGCTGGCGCCGCCCACCGACGCGACCGTCAGCGGCGAGACACCCAGCGCCAGCATCCCGGCGGCGACGGCCGAGCCGGCCACCATGTAGAGCGCGTTGACCACATTGGCGGTAGCGATGACGCGGGCGCGGGTTCCCGCCGCCGCCCGGTACTGGATCAGCGCATAGAGCGGAACGGCAAAGGCCCCGCCGGCGGCGGCGATGACGAACAGGTCGGCCAGCAGCGGCAACGCCCAGGGCTGGGCCAGCAGCGCCAGCGGCGTAAGCGGCTCCGCCGCCGGGGCGACCGGTGTCAACAGAGGTAGGACGGCGCCTGCCATGGCGGCGACCAGACCGGCCAGCGCGGCGTGGCCAGCGTCGGCGGTGGACGGCGTGCGGTGGCTAAGGCCGGCGAACACCGAGCCGGCGGCCACACCGATGGCGAACACCGCCAGCAGCAGGGTTGCGCCACCGCTGTCGGTTCCCAGCGTCTCGCGGGCGATGGACGGGAATTGCGCCATCACCACCGCGCCGACGCCCCAGAACACCGAGATGCCGTGGATCGCCCGCATTGACGCCCTGTCGCCGGCGACTGAGCGCAGCACCCGCACCGTCACCGACAGCGGGTTGAGGCCGACATGCACCGCCGGGTCGGCATTGCCGGCGCGCGGGATGAACAGCGACGCGGCCAGACCCAGCACCGCGGAAGCGCCCAGCATACCCGGCACCGCCCAGGGGTGGAGCAGGGCCAGCGAGCCGCCGGCGATGGTGCCCAGCAAGATGGCGACGAAGGTTCCGGCTTCGACCAGACCGTTGGCGGCGGTCAGTTCGGACGGCTCGAGCAGGTCGGGCAGCAGGCCGTATTTGACCGGCCCGAACAGCGTCGAATGGGCACCCATGCCGACCAGCGCGATGATCAGGACCGGCAGGTCGGCGGCGACGATGCCCCAGGAGGCCATCGCCATCAGCCCGATTTCCGCCAGCTTGACGATGCGGGCGATCAGCGTCCGGTCGTAGCGGTCGGCCAGCTGGCCGGCGGTGGCGGACAGCAGCAGGAAGGGCAGGGTGAAGGCGCCCGCCGCCAGGGTCGAAATCATCGCCCCGCTCAGCGCGCCCTCGCCGGACACGCCATACACCGCCAGCACCGCGATGGCGCCGCGCAGGACATTGTCGCCGAAGGCGCCGAGGAACTGTGCCAGGAACAGCGGCAGGAAGCGCCGCGACGCGAGAAGGGATGACGCGTTCATTGTCCGGCTCCGGTCCTGGCGGTGGGGGTTGCGATGCCGGTGAGGATCGCGTCGGCAATCGGGTCGGCGAGGCTGGAGAGCGGTGCCGTCTGCCGGCCGTAGACCTGCGACTGCACGTTCAGCACGATGGCGCCGATGACGATGTGGGACAGCGCATCACGGTCGGCCGGCACGATGCTGCCCTCCGCGATCCCATCGGCGACGATGCCGCAGATCACGTCGACCGGCGTCTCCTGGCCCCTGGGCACCAGGGGCAGCGATTCATGCTGCGACAGCAGGAGAAAACGGGTGCGGTCGGGAGCCGCCTCCGCCAGATGGAAAGCGTGGCGGATGACCCGCCGCAGCCGCTCCGGCGCCGGACCTTGGCCCGCCGCGTCCCGCAGGCTTTGCGACATGGCCGTGTATTCCGCCGCGAACAGGTCGGCCGCCAGCTCCTCCTTGCTCGGCCAATGGCGGTAGAGCGCTCCCTCCGACACCCCGGCGGAACGGGCGATGTCGCGGACCGTCGTCGCCTTCACCCCTTTCTGGGCGAACAGCGCGATGGCGGCATCGCGGACCTTGTGGCGAACATCGGTGGACATGACGCCTCCATGTGAATGAATGTTCACTCACAAGGTGACGACGCCATTTTACGGGCGCAATGACGAAAAAGTATAGGTCGCGGCGCGCCGGTCCTAGCCCATGGATATACCGCTTATGAGCCGCAGCGCTCTGCCCCCCGCCATCCCGATCCGTCCTTGTCGAACGCCCAGGAACGATGCAACGCTAGGGGGTGGCGATGCAACGTTGGATGAAGGTATGACGCCAATTCTCCAGTCTCTGACAACCCTTCCGTCATATTTGCTCTTCGCTGTCGTGATGCTGGGGTTCCTGCTGCTGTTCATCCTGGCTTACACCGCCGTCACCCCCTATCGCGATCTGGCCCTGGTCCGTCAGGGGAATACGACCGCGGCCCTGACCCTGGGCGGCGCCATGATCGGCTTCGCCCTGCCGTTGACGAGCGTCGCCTCCCACACCACCAGCATCGTCGATCTGGCGGTGTGGGGTGTGATCGCGCTGGTGTCGCAGCTTCTGGTCTACGTCACCGGTTCGCGCGTGCTGCTGCCGGATTTCCGGGCCGGTGTCGAAGCCGACCGCACCGCTTACGGTATCTTGCTTGCCAGCCTGTCCATAGCGGTCGGGCTGCTGAACTACGGCTCGCTGACCTATTGATCCGAGGAAAGGCTTTCCGATGAAGCGCTCGCGCACCGTGGCGGCCCTGCTGCTGGGCGGCATCAGCCCGGTCTTGTTCGCTTGCGGCGATGACGGCCCTGAAGAGGCGACCGTCTATCCCTCCGTCGAAGCCTGCACTGCCGAGAAGCCGGCAAGCGACTGTGCCGAGGCCTTTGCCGCTGCGCGCGAAGAGCATCTGGCGGGCGCACCCCGTTTCTCCAGCCGGGAGGCCTGCGAAGCGGAGATGGGCGATGGTGCCTGCACTCCGGCAAATGAAGGCGTGGGAAGCGGCACGGGGAACGTCTTCGTTCCGGCACTGGTCGGCTTCATGATCGGCCGCAGCCTGACCGGCGGTTACGCCCAGCCGGTCTATTTCGACCGTCAGGGTTACGCCCGCAGCGGCAACACCCGGATCGCCGAGACACCGCTCCCGCCGCAGCGCCGGGACGAGATTCGCCAGGGCAGCGGGGGCGTGGCTTCCAGTTCCGGTTCCTACTACCGGCCGGGTTCGGGCAACGCGGGCAAGTCCTTCTCGGTCACCACGAGCGGGCGCAGCGCCGGGTTCGGCTCAACCGGTTCGTCGCGCGGCTTTTCGGGGAGCTGAGGCTATGGAGCGCGTCCCGACAGCCCCCCGCCCGCAGTGGCAGACCAAGCTCGACGAGATCGGCTTTCCCTTCCACACCGATGCCGACGGCACGGCCTACTGGGACGAAAGCGCTTACTGGCGCTTCTCCCTCGCCGAAATCGAGACGCTGGAGGCCGCCGCCGAGGAGGTTTACCGGCTGTGCGAGGACGCGGTCGGCCATGTCGTGACGCGCGGTCTTTACGAGGCGGTCGGACTTCCCCCTTGGGCGGCTCCCGCCATCGAGGCAAGCTGGGCGGAGCGCGGGGGGCGGGACATGGCGCTCTACGCCCGTTTCGACTTCGCCTGGGACGGCAAGGGCGGGGCGCCGAAGGCGCTGGAGTTGAATGCGGAAACGCCGACTTCGCTTTATGAGACCGCCGTCGCCCAATGGTGCTGGCTTCAGGACGTCCATCCGGACGCCGACCAGTTCAACAGCCTGGAGGAGGCCCTGGTCGAGCGCTGGCAGGCGCGGATGCAGGTGTTTCCCGCCCTGGCATCTCCCACTATGGCATCGCAGGCCGAGGCGGTGCATTTCGCCTGCCTGATGCCGCATCCGGAGGACGAGGCGACCATCGCCTATCTCCAGACCCTGGCGCTGCGCGCCGGCATGACCACCAAGGCGATGCCGATCCAGGCGATCCGCTACGACGACGCCTCCGGCTGTTTTCTGGATGAGGCCGGTCTGCCGATCCGGCACCTGATGAAGCTGTATCCCTGGGACTGGATGATCCGGGAGACGACCGGCCGTGAACTGGTGACCGCCGCCGCTCAAGGGCGGATCCGGATGATCGAGCCGGCCTGGAAGATGTTGATGGCGTCGAAGGGGCTGTTCGCCCTGCTGTGGGAACTGAACCCTGGCCACCCTAACCTGTTGCCGACGGCCCTCGACCGCACCGGCTTTCCGGCTGGGAGCATGGTGGTGGCGAAGCCGCTGCTCGGCCGCGAGGGCAGCAACGTCAGCATCGCCACCCTCGACGCCGCCGGCTTCCCGGTCGGCCAGCCGATTGCGCAGACCGAAGGGCCCTATGTCGACGAGGGCTGGGTCTATCAGGCCTTCACGCCGCTGGCGGAGGCCGATGGCAACCATGCCGTCCTCGGCGTGTGGATGGCCGGCGACAAGGCCTGCGGTCTGGGAATCCGCGAGGACCGCGCCCTGATCACCGGCAACACCAGCCGCTTCGTCCCGCACATGATCGCGCCGACCTGACGGCGCTTGCGGTCACGCGCCGCGGAAGACAAGCTCGTCGGCGATGATGGCGCCGCTCGCCTGCATCAGATACAGCCCGATGTGGTGGGCGACCGCCTGCGGGTGGGCCGCGGTGTCGGGCAGGCCGAGGCTGCGGGTGGTGGCGAGCGGCAGATCGTAGGTGGCGCATCCCGGCTCATACACGACGATCTCGCGCAGCGGTCCGGTCATGCCGTGGTTGCGCGCCGACAGCAGAGCCTGCACCGCCTGAAGCACGCAGATGTCGGTGCAGATGCCGTCCACAACAAGCGTCTCGATGCCGTTGGCGGCGATCCAGTCGAACAGCCGGTTCCGCCCGCTCGAGAGGTCGGTCGTCCCGACCACGCCATTGATGCAGTCCTTGCGCATCAGCGTGACGCCGGGGGCGCCGTCCAGCCAGGACAACGCCTCGACCAGATTCTCCTCACCGGTGCCGGCCTCGCAGTGGGGCGGGTAGGGGTATTCGGGTTTGCCCGATTCATGGGTGTCGAGGAACACCGCGATGGGATAGCCTGCCGAGAGGAACAGCCGGTCGGTGCGGTCGATCTCGGCGATCATGCGGCTGACCTGGGCATTGGCGACCGGCGGCGCCAGATTGCCGCCGCCGATGGCGGCGAACCCGTTCACCGGATCGACGTCGAGCTTCCCAACCCGTTTGCCGGCCAGCGAAACGCTGGTGCTTCGCACCGGCAGGGCGGCGGCGACGGCCTCCAGAGCGGCGCCGGGGCCAATGGCGGGGCTGATAATGGACTCGGTCATGGCTTCTCTCCTCCGGTTCAGACCAGCACCGGGACGTTGGCGACGCCCTCGGTGCCGAAGATGGCACGATAGCGGGCGACTTCGGAGGCCGGCCCGGTGGCCTTCTCGTAATTGTCGCTGAGCTTCACGGCTCCCTTCCAGGCGCCATCGACCTCGACCGCGGTCACCTTGCAGACGAGGCTCAGCGGATCGAGCCCCTGGCCGTTGCGCGGGTGGCAGTTCCGGAAATCCGAGGTCAGCAGGGTGCCCCAGCCATAACCGTCGCGGATGCGGCCACCGAAGGTTTGGTGAAGCTTCACGATATCCTCGACATCCAGCCCGTCGCTGAACAGGACGCGCTTCTCGCGGGGATCGCGGCCGTGCCGTTCGAGCCAGGCGATGTATTCCTCGCCCGCCGTCACCGGCTCCTTGCTATCCACCCGCATTCCGGTCCAGTCCGCCACCCAGTCCGGCGCGTCCTTCAGGAACTGGGTCGATCCGAAGGTATCCGGCAGGAAAACCAGCATCGCGCCGCCATAGGTCTCCTGCCACAGCCGCAGCACATCGTACTGCGCCACCTGCAGGTCGTCGTCGTTCCGCGCCAGTGCCGCAACCGTCGTCGGCAACTCGTGGGCGTTGGTGCCGATGGCCTCCAGATCGTGCTTCATGGCGAGATGGGTGTTGGAGGTGCCGATGAAGCGCGGGCCGAGTTCGGCCGCCATCGTCTCCACGACATATTCCTGCCAGAGGAAGCTGTGCCGCCGCCGCGTGCCGAAATCGGAAAGGCTGAGGTCCTCGAGCGGGCGCAACCGCTCGATCTTGTCCCACAGGCGCACCTTGGCGCGGGCGTAGAGGATGTCGAGTTCGGTCTCGGTCATGCTGGCGAGCGCGGCGCGCGTCTTCAACTCGTTGATGACGCTGAGGGCGTAGATCTCCCACATCGTCGTCATTGCCCACGACCCTTCGAAATCCAGGCGCCACTGGCCGTCCTCCTCCGACAGCCGGTAGTCGGGCAGGGCGAAGTCGTCGGCGAGCCAAGCGACGAACTCGGGCCGGAAGATCCCGCGCTGCCCATAGAAGGTGTTGCCTTGCAGCCAGACCGCCTCGGACCGCTTCAGGCGCAGCGAGCGCACATTGTCGAGCTGGCGGCGCAGTTCGGCCTCGTCAATGATCCGGGCCAACTTCACCGAGCGGGTGCGGTTGATCAGGCTGAAGCGGACCTTCACGTCGCGGAAATGCCGCCAGATGAATTGCAGCATCGCCAGCTTGTACCAGTCGGTGTCGAGCAGAGACCGGACGATGAAGTCGGTGGCGAAATTGTGGTTGTGGGCGCGGCTGCTGAAATTGACGAGCATGGCTGAAACCTCCTGTTCTCGCTGACCGGGTCACAGCCCGTAATGGTTGGTGACCGGCAGACGCCAGCCCGGCCCATAGGTCCGTTCGGTGACGACGACGCCCGGAGGGCTCTGGTCGCGCTTGTACTGCGCACGCGCCGTCATGCGGGCGATGCGCTCGGCATAGGCGGTGGAAATCGGCTGGCCGACGGCAGCGCTCGCCAGTTCGGCGGCACGGTCCGCCCCATTCAGACCCTCGACCATGGTCGCGAGCACCGCGTCAAGATGCTCGTAGGCGCCCAGCGCCTGCTCGTCTGTCTGCCCCTCGCGCAGTTCGGCGCTCGGCGGCTTGGCGATGATGCGGTCCGGCATCACGGCCCCTTGCGGGCCGAGCAGGCCTTCGGCGCGGTGCGTGTTGCGCCAGCGTGCCAGACGGAAGACGACCGTCTTGTAGACGTCCTTCAGCACCGAATAGCCGCCGCACATGTCGCCGTAGAGGGTCGCATAGCCCACACTCATCTCGCTCTTGTTGCCGGTGCTCAGCACCATCAGCCCAAGCCGGTTGGACAGGGCCATCAGGGTCATGCCGCGCGCCCTCGCCTGGACATTCTCCAACGTGGTGTCCGCCACCGGCACCGGCAGGTCATTGAAGACCGGAGCGAGCATGCCGTCGAAGGCGGCCATCGCCGGCGCGATCGGCACGGTGAGCAGGCGGGTGCCGAGCAGGGTGGCGGCCCGTTCGGCATCCTCCATGCTCTCCGCCGAGGTATAGGGCGACGGCATGCGCACCGGCAGCACGCGCCCGGCGCCAAGCGCGTCCACCGCGACGGCGGCCGACAAAGCACTGTCGATGCCGCCCGACATGCCGAGCACCACACCGGGAAAACCGTTCTTGTTCACATAGTCGCGCAAGCCCAGCACCAACGCCTGGTACATGGCCTCGGTCTCCTCGGGGTAACCGTTCGGCAGCATGCCGAGCACGTCGCCGCGCCGCAGAGCGACGGCTCCGTCCTCGCCGCGCTCCAGCGTGATGTCGAACTCGCATTCCCGGAAGCCGGCCTGGGCGATCACCAGCCCGGCCCGGTCCATCACATAGCTTCCCCCATCGAACACCAGGCTGTCCTGTCCGCCGATCTGATTGACGTAGAGGACGGCCAAGCCGGTGGCCTTGACCGTGCGCCGGCCGATGGCGAGCCGCACCGCCTGCTTTCCGGTCCTGAAATGCGAGCCGTTCGGTACGATCAGCACCTCTGCCCCTTCGGCCGCCAGGGACTGGGCGACCTTGCCGTGCCAGAAATCCTCGCAGATGGCGATGCCCAAGCGGAAGCCGCGGAAATCGACGGGCGAGGGCAGCGGGCCGGGGGCGAAAACCCGCTTCTCGTCATAGACCTCGTCGTTTGGAAGCGTGTGCTTGAGCACGATCTTCATCGAACCGTCGGTCTCGATGAGAAAGGCTGCGTTGTGGGGCAGGGCGGCGCCGTCGAGCGGACCGCCGACCAGCACCGCCGGTCCGCCGTCGCCCCGCATCTCGCCGGCCAGCGCGTCGAGCGCCGTGCGGAAATCGCGCCGAAAGCCCGGACGCAGCACCAGATCCTGAAGCGGATAGCCGGTGCCGAAACATTCGCTGAACACCAGCAGGTCGGCCTTGCCGCGGTACTGCTCGCGGCGGCGGCGGATGATGGCGAAGTTATCCTGGAGGGCGCCGACCGTGGGGTTGGCCTGGACGCAGACGATGCGCAGAGTGGTGGACGGAGTGGTTGACATGGCAAAGCTCCTTTGCCGAATGCCGCCGGTCTGTCCGGCGGGCTTGGTCGTCATGCTGGATTGCAGCGCCGGATGGACACCGCACTCAGTTGTTGGACAACGCGATCAGTGTTTGGATGATATGGAAGTGATCCTCGAACATCTGTTCGGGATCGATTTCCGCGATCGGCATCCAGCGGGCCGATTTGGCGTCGTCACCGCCACGCACCTTGGGAAAGCCTTCGTCGGTGGGCTTGAGCTGGATGAGGAAGGCTTGAGTCACCGTGCGCCCGCGCGTCGAGCGGTAGGGGTGATCGAAGATCTGGCTGGCGCGGATGCCGCCCTCCAGAAAGCCCGCTGGAATTTTGAGCTTCGTCTCCTCTCGCAACTCGCGGATCATGGCGTCCTTGATCCGCTCATGCTGGCCGACGAAGCCTCCGGGCAGTGCCAGCAAACCGCGTCCCGGCAGGCCCCGGCGTTCGACCAGCAGAACGTGACCGGACAGGACCACCACGGCATCGGCGGTCAGAAAGGTCGGAGGGTAAGGTGCGTTGGCCCAGCCTGCCTTATATTTGGCGATATAGGCGCTTTCCTCGGCCAGCCGCTTGTACTCGTCGGTGCGTGCGAACTCCGCCATGAAGGCGGTGACATTCGCGGGCAATGCCTCTTTCCATGCCTCCAGCGCCGCCGCCGCGTCGGCGAAATAGGCGTCGCGGATGGGCGTGGCCGAAATCCCCCGGCAGTTCATGCATTCCACGGCGCCCCATTGCGGGAACATGCGCAGATAGTAGCTGCTGTGGTCCTTCGAATGACCGATCAGGCCAACCCTTGGGGTGGAGCCATCGGCAGGCCGGTGATGCTGCACGACGACACCATGCACCGCGGCCTGGACATCGCGGATCCATTCCAGGTCGTTGTAGCGGTCGATGAGGGGAAGCACCGTGATGCGCTCGCACTCTTCCGGTGTGAAGGCGTCTGCTATGCAGGAGCGCACCTCTTCGAAGCGGAAGGGATTCCGGTGGCTGCGCGCCTGACGCGACGATCCGACCAGCACGATCAGATGGCGCCCCAGCGACAAAGCCCGCTGCATGACGGTGAGATGGCCGATATGGAACGGGCGGAAGCGGCCGACGAAAATTAGAAAATCGTATGCCAAGGCGCTATCCGCTCTGGTGGCCAGGGCGCCTTGGGCATTGGGAACCGCGGTCTTCCTCGGCAACGACAGGGTGCCGGACTCGCGTCCGGTGCTGTTGGTAGAAACCATGCTCAGCAAGCTCCTTGCTGAAAGAACGCCGCAGTCTATCTGCGGCACAAGAACGATACGGTCATGGCGGAGGTTTCTCAAGATCCTCGTGCGTGCTCTTTTGGAGCAATGCCTTCGGCAGCGTTTGGCTGGAGATGGTGCACGGGGCCGGGATTCCCGAGGCTCCCGATTCTTGAGAGATGACGTCATCAGACGAAAAGCGGCACCGCCCAAATACGTTCTTCACCGGCGACGGCCAGCATCGGAACCTGAGCTTTGGCGGCCGGTTCTGCCGGACTTTCGCATTGCGGGCGAAAACGGCCACCTTGGCACCTTCGATCAAGCCGCCTTGCGCGATTCGTCACGGTGATCCGCATCGGCGGCCGGCCGGCCGGCCAGCGTATCGGCGAAGCCGTGGTTCACGTCGCGATGGTTGGCCTCGTCATTGCGGACGGCGAGCACGACATCGCGCAGGGTGGCGGTTTCCGGAAGCTGCCAGTAATCGATGGCAAGGCGCGGGGCCGGCGGGTTCGCATGTCGGCCGGCGTCGATTTCAGCGAGGTAGCCGGTGTAGCTGATGACCGCTTCCTCTTCGAAATAGCCGACCACCCGGTGGGCCGTCTGCGGCGAGATCAGGTACAGCAGGAAGAAAGCGTTGTAGAAAGCCCCCTGGGTCAGCAGGATCAGGACGCGTTCCAGCCAGTTCGGCTTCGCCACCTCGATGAAGGTCATCAGGTGCATGCGTTCATTCTCGGCCTCGTCGAGCAAGGTGTGAATCCAGCCCTGGTCATGCTGCATGCGGCGCAGGCAGCGCAGATGCTGCAGTGTGGCGCCGACCATGCCCGGAACCGCCGCCACCGTTTCCAGGACGATGGCGCGATGTCCATAGCGCTTGGCGAAGAAGGTGTCGGCCAGCAGGCGCAGCACCTTGGTGAAGCCCAGCGCAATGCGGTCACTGACGTTGCGAGGCGTATGATGCGTGGTGAGGATGAAGGTATTCATGATCTGAGCTCCTCGGCTCCAGTGCGCCGGTACGCTCTGTCGGCGGTTGTCGACGGCGTCCACAGCGTGACGTGTCAGGTGCATTGAGCGTGTCGCCGTTGGCGCCGGCCGCTTGATGCTGTGGATATAATATGCTCAAAAAATATATCTTTAAGAGCGGACAGATTGTCGCACTTGGCGTCGGGAGCTGGATGGATATCCAGAATGCGCGGTTGAATGGAGCGAAGTGCTGCAGCCGTCAATGAGGCTTGTGAGCAGGTCGCACGGCAACGTGATGGCCGGCGATATAAATCATTCATATCCTATGAATGTTATGGTCGTTATCTCAGTCCCGACGCCGCATCCAAGCTCAATGTCCGATGCTCTGCGTCCCGCCTGGGGATGACGGACGATTCATTTGGATCGCGACGTGCGTGTCGAGGTCCGGGCATTGAACCGGTCCTGCATCCAGTGTGCAATTTTGTCGGAGAATTCCGCCGGTGCCTTTAGGCTGAATGTATTGGCGACACTGGCAAGTGTCTCCTTGGCCAATTCCGCCCGCATCGCCTTTTCCGCGCGCAGCATCACCGCATGCACCGCACAGACACCGGATGTCGCCCAGGAGGGCGGTCGCTCCCCGAACACGGCGCAGCGACCGCGGATTTCCTGGCAATCGAAAAGCGGCTTGTCGCCTTCGATCGCATCGACGATGTCCAGAAAGGTGATGTCCTCCGGCGCTTTGGCCAGCCGATAGCCGCCGCGCACGCCTTCGCTGGCCATGACGAGTCCGGCCTTTTCGAGCTTCGGGAAAATCTTGGCCAGAAAGGACGACGAGATGCCCTGCAGTTCGGCCAGGTCACGGCTGCTCAGTGGCTGGTTGCCCGATGAGACCAGCCAGAGAAGGCAGTGAATGCCGTACTCGACGCTGACGGTGAGATGTGCCATGGCCGGTTCCGATAGAAAATGGGGAACAGGGACACTAATAATCCGCGTTTAAAAGCGCAAGCCATCCCTGTTCCGCAACTTCCCCGTCACTTATTGTCCAGCGTGGTCAGCTCCGTGTCGGCGGTGTCCACCACGAAGACCGCAAGGAGCTTCGCCGGCTTGGTGTCGCTGGCGTTGGCGCTGACCCCATGATGGTCGCCCGGCAGTTCGGTGAAGTTCTCGCCCACCCGATAGGTTTTGGTCGGGCCGTCATTGACCTTGCTGCGGATCGCCCCTTCCAGCACGGTGGCGTAGATGAGCGCCGACTTCGCATGGGTATGGGCAGGCGAATAGCCGCCCGGACCATATTCGACCAGCACGCCCTTGACGCTCTTGCCAGGCACGTCGGGCAGTGCGTGTTCGTAGACCAAGGTCACCTTGGCATTTTTCGACTGGGGGGTATCGGCGAGCGCCGTGGCGAACGGCAGGGTCACGAACAAGAGGGGGGCGATAAAGCGCTTCATGGGTCTGCTCCTTCAGCAATCGAGGGGTTTTGATTGGACGCCGGGTAGCGACGCCTTGGGCCGGAAAGTCGATCAGGCGCCGGCCTTGGACCGTTCGAACCAGTCGGTCAGGCTGATCCGGCCGAGGCGGGCCGGGCCGGTGGGGACCAGGGAAAATTCGGTGACGCTGCCGCCGAAATAGCGAGCTGCCGGATCGCCGACGGCGTTGCGGCGGTCGCCCACTGCCTTGAGATAACGGCCGATGATGTCGGCGAAGGGACCGCGGTCCGGACCGGCGATGTCGATGCGTCCGTTGAGCGGCTGCGCCAGGGCGGTCTCGGCCAGAATGGTGGCCACATCGTCCGCGGCAATCGGCTGGAACTGCACCGGCGCCAGCCGCACCGTGTCGCCATCGGCATGGCCATCGGCGATGCCGGCGAGGAATTCCAGGAACTGGGTGGCGCGGACGATGGTGTAGGGGATGCCGGACTGCGCGATCAGCCGTTCCTGTTCCACCTTGGCACGGAAATAGCCGAGGTCGGCGACGCTGTCGGTGCCGACGATCGACAGGGTGACATGGTGGCGGACACCGGCCTTCGCTTCGGCCGCGGCCAGATTGCCGCCGGAGGTCCGGAAGAAGTCAGTTACGACCTTTTCGTCGAAGGACGGGGCATTGGACACGTCGACGACGGCCGCAGCGCCGGCCAGCGCCTCGGCCAGTCCCTCGCCGGTGACGGTGTTCACGCCCTTGCTGGGCGAGGCGGCCACGACCTCATGGCCGCTGGCGCTCAGGATGGCGACAAGCTTGGAACCGATCAGCCCCGTTCCACCGATGACGACGATTTTCATGAGTCCCTCTCCTGTCCGACGGGCATCCGGTGCCCGATTGAAAAGCCGGAAATGGCGGCGGGCGTTCGAAGCTTGCGGATCACCGCGATCCGGCTGCCCATCCAATAACGCAGACAGTATCAGTCCGCGTTTCTCCGCACAAGCGGAAAACGAAGACTATCTTTGTCCGCGTTTAGGCGACCGAGTGGCGAAGCCGCCTGTGGGACCGTTCAGTCCTGGTGCGGGGGCAATCCGTCGGGTCCGGCTCCCGACCGCGCGGAGGAGGGGTCGAAGGGGTTCAGCCATTCGCGATGCCGGGCGAAATGCACGGCCAGCAGGTCGATGAAGGTTCTCACCTTGGTGGACAGGTGATCGCGGTGCGGATAGATGGCGTTGATGGCGAACTCCACCGGCCGGTGGTCCGGCAGCAGCCGGCATAGGGCTCCGCTGCGCAAAGCGTCCAGTACGATAAAGCTGGGCAGCAGCAGCAGACCCTCGCCGCTCAAGGCGACCAGCAGCAGGGTTTCCGCGCTGTTGGTCACCAGATTGCCCGACACCCGAGCCGACAGGTCCGACTGGTCCGGGCCGGTGAAACGCCACTCATTGCCGAATGGGTAATGGCTGTAGCGCAGGCAATTATGGTTCGCCAGATCCTCCAGGCTTTCGGGAGCGCCGTGCTTTTCGAGATAGGCCGGCGCCGCGCACAGCACATGCCGCCAGGGCGTCAGCCGCCGGCAGATCAGGCTGGTGTTCTGCGGCTGCAACGGGTGCACCGCCAGGTCAAATCCTTCGTCCACGATGTCCACCGAAGCCTCGCCGATGGTCAACTCCACCGAAATCGCCGGGTAGCGCGTGACGAAGTCGCCAATCACCGGCGCGATGAAGCGGGCGAGGTGCGTGCCGATGTGAAGGCGCAGGGTGCCCCGTGGCGTCGCGTTCAGCGCCACGGCCAGCTCGTCGGCGGCCTCCAGCTCGGCGAGGATGGTGATGCAGCGGTCGTAATAAGCCCGACCGGCATCGGTCAGGCTGACCCGCCGCGTGGTCCGGTTCAGCAGGCGGACCGCCAGCCGGTCCTCAAGCGCCTGGACATGGTTGCTCACCATGGTGACGGACAGGTTCAGCCGCCGCGCCGCCGCGGAAAAGCCGCCGCACTCCACCACCCGCACAAAGGCCGTCAAGCTCGTCAGCCGGTCCATGCGCACCCCCGCCGCCTTGGTTCGCCGCGATTATCAACTCACGCCGGATAATCTTTCCAGCCTTTCCCAAATTCTCAACCGGCATCCCCGCACCCATCCTGACATCGCGGTCCGGGACGGCCACGGCTCCCGGAAATACCTCGGAAAAGGATGGGTGCCATGGTTGAACTCACTCACGGCAAAGAGGCCGGAGCGGCGCCTGCCGCGCTCGGCACGGGCAAGGCGTTTAAGCGCATGGCGCTGGCGCTGGTTCTCCTCGGTGGCGTCGCCGCGGCCGGCAACATCGGCTATCGCTACTGGACCATTGGGCGGCATCTGGAAAGCACCGACGACGCCTATGTCAAAGCCGATCATACAGTGATCGCGCCCAAGGTGTCCGGCTATGTCGCCGAAGTGCTGGTGCAGGACAACCAGAGTGTTGTTGCCGGCCAGCCGCTCGCGCGGATCGACGACCGTGATTTCCGCGTCGCACTGGACCAGGCACGGGCGGACCTGGAGACGACGGAGGCGGCGATCCGCAACCTGGACGCCCAGATCGTGCTGCAGCGGTCGCTGATCGAGCAGGAGAAGGCCGACGTGGCGGCGAGCGAGGTCGCCCTTGCTTTCGCGCAGAAGGAAAACGCACGCTACAGCAACCTGATGCGGACCGGCTACGGCACGACCCAGCGGGCGCAGCAGGCGGAATCGACCCTGGGTCAAGCGCGGGCCAAGGTGAACGGCGACCGCGCCGCTCTGGCCGCCGCCGAAAACAAGATCGCGGTGCTGGTCACCGAGCGCGGCAAGGCCGTGGCACAGCGCGACCGCAGCCACAGCGCGCTGGAGCAGGCGCGGCTGAACCTGTCCTACACGGTCATCGCCGCCCCGATCTCCGGTACGGTCGGCGCCCGCTCGCTGCGGGTCGGGCAGTATGTGCAGAGCGGCACGCAGTTGATGGCCGTGGTGCCGCTGCAGGCGGTCTATGTCGTCGCGAACTTCAAGGAAACTCAGCTGACCCACGTCCATGCCGGGCAGCCGGTGGAGATCGCGGTGGACGGCTTTCCCGGTGTCGAGCTGAAGGGCCATGTCGACAGCCTGTCCCCGGCCAGCGGGCTGGAATTCGCCCTGCTGCCGCCGGACAACGCAACCGGGAACTTCACCAAGATCGTGCAGCGCATCCCCGTGAGGATCGTCCTGGATCCCGGCCCGCTGTCGGGTCTGCTGCGCCCCGGCATGTCGGTCGAGCCGACCATCGACACCCGCGAAGCGGCGACGCCTGCAGGCTGAGCCCCCCTCTGGGCAAAGGATCAAGACCATGTCCACTCTTGCCGCATCCGGCCCGGTCGGTGCCGCCACCACCCGGAACTGGCTTGCCGTGACCGGCTCGACACTGGGCGCGTTCATGGCGGTGCTTAACATCCAGATCGTCAACGCCTCGCTCGCCGACATCCAGGGCGCCATCGGCGCCGGCATCGACGACGGAGGCTGGATCTCCACCGCCTATCTGGTGGCCGAGATCATCGTGATCCCCTTGAGCGGCTGGCTGGCGCAGGTCTTCTCCGTCCGCCGCTACCTGCTGACCAACGCGGTGCTGTTTCTCGTCTTCTCCGTCCTCTGCGCCTTTGCCGCGAACCTGGAGCAGATGATCATCCTGCGCGCGATCCAGGGATTCAGCGGCGGCGTCCTGATCCCGATGGCCTTCACCATCATCATCACGCTTCTGCCCAAGGCGCAGCAGTCGATCGGGCTCGCCCTGTTCGCCCTGTCGGCGACCTTCGCCCCGGCGATCGGACCGACCATCGGCGGCTATCTGACGGAAAACTGGGGCTGGCAGTACATCTTCTATGTCAATCTGATCCCCGGAGCCGTGATGGTCGGCCTGCTGGCCTTGTCGCTTGACCCCGCGCCCATGAAGCTCGACCTGCTGAAGACGGGCGACTGGCCTGGAATAATCACGATGGCGGTGGGGCTTGGCACATTGCAGACTGTGCTGGAGGAGGGCAACAAGGAGGATTGGTTCGGCTCCCCCTTCATCCTGCGGCTGAGCATCGTGGCGGCGGTCTCGCTGGGGCTGTTCCTGTGGATCGAGCTGCGCAGCGCCCGGCCGCTGCTGAACCTTCGGCTGCTGGTGCGTCGCAATTTCGGCTTCGGCATCCTGGCGAATTTCATGCTGGGCGTGGCGCTCTACGGGTCGGTCTTCGTGCTGCCCGTCTACCTGTCGCGCATCCAGGGCTACAACGCCGAACAGATCGGCGGCGTGCTGGCCTGGACCGGGCTGCCGCAGCTTCTGCTGATCCCGCTGGTTCCGCGCCTGATGAAGCGGTTCGATGCGCGGCTGCTGATCGCCGTCGGCTTTGCGCTCTTCGCCGGCAGCGCCTTCATGAACATCGCCATGACCGTCTCTTACGCCGCAGACCAACTGCTGGTCCCCAACATCGTGCGCGCCGTCGGGCAGGCGCTGGTCTTCGCGCCGTTGTCCGCGGTGGCGACCGCCGGGATTGAGAAGGAGAACGCAGGCTCGGCCTCCGGCCTGTTCAACATGATGCGGAACCTGGGAGGCGCCGTCGGCATCGCCTTGCTGCAGACCTTCCTGACGAAACGCGAGCAGTTCCATTCCAACATCCTGTCGCACGCGGTTTCGCTGTTCGAGCCGGCGACCGTCGCCCGCATCGAGCAGTTGACCCGGTACTTCCAGTCGCATGGCATCACCGACCCGCTCGACGCCGGGCGCCGTGCCTATGTCGCCATCGGCGCCGTGGTGCGCAAACAGGCTTTCGTCATGGCGTTCAGTGATGCATTTTTCCTGCTGGGCGCCGCCCTGCTGGTCGCCTTGTTCGCGACCCTGCTCCTGAAGAAGCCCGACCATTTGGGCGGGGGCGGTGCCCATTGAACCGCGGCTTCTGCCGGCGTTCCGTCCCGACGGACTGGGACGGTCGATTGCAGGTTTTAAGAAGCACGACTATATTGATGTAGAATTTATACAGGTTTGGTCGGCGATGCGCTTGTCGAGCTATACGGATTATGCGCTGCGCCTGCTCATGTACCTCGCGGTCCGGCAGGAGGGGTTGCCGACCATCAGCGAGGTTGCGCAGGTGTATGGCATTTCAAAAAACCACCTGATGAAGGTGGCGAACGATCTCGGGCGTGGCGGCTATATCGAAACCGTGAGGGGACGGAACGGCGGGCTGCGCCTCGGTCGTCCGGCCGAGCAGATCCGGATCGGCGACGTTGTCCGTTAC
Source organism: Azospirillum sp. TSH20 (assembly GCF_003115935.1). Taxonomy (NCBI): domain Bacteria; kingdom Pseudomonadati; phylum Pseudomonadota; class Alphaproteobacteria; order Rhodospirillales; family Azospirillaceae; genus Azospirillum; species Azospirillum sp. TSH20. Next base: position 96,363 of record NZ_LGQU01000096.1, on the reverse strand, counting down.
ACCGAAGAGGACATGGCCATCGTCGACTGCATGGGCGCGCTTCAGGACCCGCCTCTTTGTCGACTGAGTCCGGCCTGCAACTTGCGCAGCGCTCTGCATGAGGCATTGCAGGCCTTCCTGGCTGTCCTGGACGACTATAGCTTGGCCGACATCGTCCGCCATCGCCGCAGCATGGCATCCATGCTCGGCCTGCCGCAGCCCCCTGTCCTCCATACCCTCGGGCAGGGGGCCGCGAAGCAAGAGTCGTGACCATCAGGCGGCTTCGGGCTCTTGGCCAGCGTCGGCTGCGAACTCATGGGCATCCGCATTATCGACATCCAGCCGGGAAGGCCCGTGCCACTTCTGCGGTCAAGCCCTGGTCAGGCTTTGCCGATGTCCACCACGGCCTGGGCGAAGGCCAGTGGCGCCTCCTGCGGCAGGTTGTGGCCGATGCCGCCGGTGATCAGCCGATGCTCGTACCGGCCGGTGAACTTCGCACGGTACATGTCCGGTGAGGGGTGCGGCGCGCCGTTGGCGCCGCCTTCCATGGTGATCGTCGGAACCTTGATGGTCGGGAAGGCCGCCAGCGCCCGTTCAAGTGCGTCATACTGCGCCTCCCCCTCCGCAAGGCCGAGCCGCCAGCGGTAGTTGTGGATACTGATGTCGACATGGTCCGGGTTGTCGAGGGAGGCCGCGGAGCGTTCGAACGTGGCGTCGTCGAACGCCCAGTTCGGGGAGGCCAGTTGCCAGATGAGCCGGGCGAAGTCATGCGTATACTTCGCATAACCGGCGCGGCCGCGGTCGGTGGCGAAGTAATACTGATACCACCATTGCAACTCCGCCTTGGGAGGCAGAGGCGCCCGGTTGAGGTCCTGGCTGCCGATCAGATAGCCGCTGACCGACACCATGGCATTGCAGCGCTCCGGCCAGAGTGCGGCCATGATGTTCGCCGTCCTGGCCCCCCAATCGTAGCCGGCGAGGATTGCGGTCTTTATCTTCAGTGCATCCATCAGGGCGATCATGTCGGCGGCGATGGCCGCCTGCTGGCCGTTGCGCGGCGTTGCGGCGGACAGGAAGCGCGTCGTGCCATAGCCGCGCAGGTGGGGGATGATGACGCGGTAGCCGGCCGCCGCCAGGATGGGTGCCACATCCACATAGCTGTGGATGTCGTAGGGCCAGCCGTGCAGGAGGAGGACCACCGGTCCATCGGCGGGACCATCCTCGGCATAGCCGATGTTGAGCGGTCCGGCATCGATCTGCTTCAAGGATTTAAAGCCTGTGGGCGAGGAAGAGCCCGCCGTCGGCCGGGCCGCGGGTGGTTCCGCTGCCTGCGCCCGCCCCATCCCCAGTCCGAGGCCGGCCGCCGCCGCTGCAAGGGTTGCCGTGCCGATGAAGCGCCGCCGCCCGTGGTCGACCAGGGCCGTGCCGGCGGTTTCCGTCTCCAGTTTCCGTGCCATCTATCTCTCCCGAGATGCGTTCATTCGTGGCCGCAACATGAGATGCCGATGTATCCCCCGCATGTCCGGCCATGGGGCATGGTGAAAGCGTCTGTACCGTTCGGCCCATCGGATACAGTGGGATACAAAGTCCCGATGGAGGTGAACGTCCCGACCCTGTCGCGGATCGGTCATGCCGGCAGAGGCTATGGGCCGTCGCCTTCCGCTGAGCCGAGTCTCAACCGCCGTTCGATGCCGATGTTGGCCATGAAGGTCTCGTCATGGCTGACCAGCAGGATGGCGCCGTCGTAGGATCTCAGTCCCGCCTCCATGGCTTCGACAGAGTCAACGTCCAAGTGGTTGGTCGGCTCGTCCAGGATCAGCAGCGCCGGTGGCCGCGGCCCGCCCAGCGCGCAGGCGAGGCCGGCGCGCAGCATCTGGCCGCCGCTCAGCGTTCTCACCTGTTGCAGGGCCGCGTCCGCCCGGAACAGGAAGCGTGCGAGTGCCGCCCGGCAGGCATTGTCGGTTGCGCCGGGATTGAGGCGCCGGAAGTTGTCAAGGATCGACGCATCGGGATCGAGGATGCCGACGCGCTGGTCCAGCATGGCGAAGTCGACGGCGACCGAAACCGTCCCCCGCATCGGCCCGATCCCGCCGGCGATCAGCGTCACCAGCGTCGTCTTGCCCGAACCGTTCGGTCCGACGATGGCGACCCGTTCCGGCCCCTCCATGGTGAAGGACAGATCGCGGATGATCGGATTCTCTGGGTCGTGGCCGGTGGTGACACCGTCCAGCCGCAGGACGGTCCTGTTGGCCGGAACGCCGGTGGGCGGCAGCGCAACCGAGAGGTCCTGCATGATCTCGATGCGGGACCGCGCCGAGGCGAGTGCGGCCTGGGCCTCCGCCCGCTGGCGGTCGGCCAGTTTGGCGCCGGCACCCCGGCTTGCCTCGGCATTGCTCTTGCGTCCGCCCAGCAGGATGCGGGGCATGTCGCCTTGCGCCGCCTTCCGTGACCCGGCCGCATCGCGCCGGTCCTGCCGTTCCGCCGCGCGTTGCGCTTTGCGCCGGACCTCGGCCGCCTGCTTTTCCGCGTGGGCCAGATCCTGTTGAGCGGCTTCCAGTTCCGTCGCCTTGCGCTCGCGATAGCGCGTCCAGTTGCCGCCATAACGGGCGGCACCCAGCGAGGTCAGTTCGACGATGGCGTCCATCCGGTCGAGTAGCTCGCGGTCATGGCTGACCACGATCGCTCCGGTCCGCCAGCCGGCGAGGAGGGCAATCACCGCCTCGCGGCCGGAGCGGTCGAGGTTGTTGGTTGGCTCGTCGAGCAGCAGGAAATCCGGTGCGGCGAAGATCGCCGCAGCGAGGCTGGCGCGGGTCCGCTGGCCGCCAGAGAGTTCCGTCAGCCGGGTCTCGGGACCGGCATCAAGCCCGACGCGGGCCAGGGCGGCGGCGATGCGCTCTGCCAGCGTCCAGTCGGCGTCCGCCAGTTCCTCCACGCTTGCGGCCCCAGCCTCGGCGCGGCGCAGGAGGGCGAGCGCCCCGGTCACGCCGAACAGAGCAGCCACCGTTTCCCGTTCGCCGGGTCGGACCGTCTGTTTCAGCAGGCCGAGCGTGCCGGTGACCCGGACGGTGCCGGCGAGCGGCTGAAGTTCTCCCGTGATGAGTTTCAGGAGGGTCGATTTGCCGACACCGTTCCGTCCGATGAGGCCGGTGCGCTCTTGCCCGAAATTCAGCTCGACACCGGTCAGGACGCTGTGCCCGTCGGGCGTGGCCCAACTGATCCGGGATAGGGAGATTGATGCCATGCGTCGCCCCTTGTTGGAGTCAGGATATCGGCACGCAGCCGTGCTGATACCAGATGGCGATGGAAAACGCAACGGACCTGTGCTGTTTTGCTGGCGGATGGAGAGCTGAAGGGATGTGAACGTGGACACCGGCGGACGCAAGCCAGGAGGAAGGCCGACCAGGGAGCAGGCTGCGGCCATCGATGCGCGCATCCTTGATGGCGCCAGGGCCGTCTTCTGTCGCAAAGGCGTCGCCAACAGCGGTTTGGAAGAGATTGCGGCCGAACTCGGTGTGTCCAAGCACACGCTTTATCGCCGTTACCCCAACAAAGCCGCCCTTCTTGAAGCCGTGGTCGGACGTGACGTCGGGCGGTTCCGCGATGCCCTGCTGTCTGCCGCCGCTGGCAAGGAGGGAGAGGGGGCGCTCGACGCGTTGCGCCGCGCCGCGTTCCGTTATGTCGAGATCGGGTCGTCGCGCGACTACGCCGCCTTCTATCTCTCCGTCAGCGCCGAGGCTGCGGTCTCGCCGGTTTTCCGGGAGCGGTTGGCATCCTGGTCACGCGATGCCCTGGAACCGCTGGTCGGGCTCGTTTCGACTGCGCAAGCGGCGGGTGAATTGCGACCCGGCGATCCGGGTTCGGTCTGCGGGATCCTGGTCGACCTGCTGGAGGGCGTCAACAACCGGCTGCGGCTCGGCGAAGACGCAGTGGTGGAGGTGCCGTCCCTCTTGCGGCTGTTCGAGGAGCGCTGGGCGGTCTTCACCACTGCCTTCGGAAACGGTTAGCCCCCCGTCAGCCGAGCGTCACCTCGGCACAAAGGCCGCCGGTGCGCCGGTTCCGCAGCGTCAGCGACCCGCCGATCGCCAGCGCCAGCTGGTGGGCGATGGCCAGCCCCAGTCCGGTTCCTCCGGAGTCACGGTTGCGGGACTGTTCGAGCCGGTAGAAGGGCTGGAGGACGGCGGTGAGCTGATGCTCGGGAATGCCGGGACCGGTGTCGCGGACGGCGATGCCGATCCGGCCGGTGCCGTCCCGGGTCACCGTGATCTCGGCCTCTCCGGCGAATTTCAGGGCATTGTCGATCAGGTTGGTCAGAATGCGGCGCAGCGCGTGCGGTCGGGTGGTCAGGACCGCGCCGGAGAGCCCGCGGACGGTCACTGGCTTGTCCATGTCCTGATAGTCGAAGGCGAGGCTTTCGACGAAGGATCCGACATCGATGCGGGCCGGCGTCTCGACATCGCCATGGGCGCTACGCGCATAGGCCACCCCTTCGCGCACCAGCCGTTCGATCTGCGACAAATCCCGGAGCAGCCGCTCCTTCTCCGGGCTGTCCTCCGCCATCTCGACCCGCAGCGTCATGCGGGTGATCGGCGTCTGCAGGTCGTGGGAGATGGCGGCGAGGATCCGCACGCGCTCCTCCAGGTAATGGGCGATCCTGTCCCGCATGGCGTTGAAGGCGGTCGCGGCATGGGCGACCTCGCTTGGGCCGTCCTCCTCCAGCCGCGCCGACTTCCCGCCGGGATCGAGCGTCTCGGCAGCCTTGGCGAAGCGCGCCAGCGGCCGGATCGCCTGCCGCACGGCAAGCCAGGTGCAGAGGACCAGCAACATGAGCTGGCCGGCCAGCAGGAGGGGGAGCCAGGCGGCGAGCGGTATGAGCGCCGGTGTCACATCGATTGTCACCGGCGAGCCGTCGCGAAGAGTGACATGGGCCTGGAGATGCGGGCGGTCGCCCGGAATGGTCTCGACCGCCACCGGGAAGCCGGGGCCGACACCGCCGTTGATGGCGCGGGCGATCTCCGCACCACGGCTGCCAAGGTCCGGCACACCCGGCAGGCCGGGGCCAAGTTCGTAACGATAGGTGCGCCGCTCCAGCACCGCCAGCCAGCGGCCGCGCTCCTCCGGCGGCAGGCGGTCGAGCAGGGCGACCGAGGTCGCCACATCCTGCTCCAGCGTGCCGAGCATCATCGCCTTGGCGGCACTGGTGCGCTCCAGGAGCAGCGCGCCGAAGGACAGTCCGTGCGCCAGAACAAGCCCGGTCAGGAGGATGAGGAACAGTCGCCAGCGCAAGGTGCGGGGCGGATGCAGGAAGCGGTGGAACCGGCGGATCGCGCCCTTCATGACCGTGCCCTCATGATCTCCACCGGCATCGCCAGGACGTAGCCTTCGTTGCGCACCGTCTTGATGTGGCTGGGCTCGCGCGCATCGTCGCGCAGCCGCTGCCGAAGCCGGCTGACCAGCAGGTCGATCGACCGCTCGAACAGTTCCGCTTCGCGCCCCTGCGTCAGGTTGAGGAGCTGGTCGCGCGACAGGACCCGTTGTGGGTGGTCGAGGAAGACGCGCAGCAGCCGGTATTCCGCGCCACTCAGTGCAACGGCCGTGCCGTCCTGGTCGAGCAGATGGCGGGCGACGGTGTCGAGTTGCCACGTGCCGAAGCTCAGCAACTGTCCGGCCTCGCTGATCTGGAGGTTGGGCGGCAGCATGCGCGCCCGGCGCAGGATCGCCTTGATGCGTGCCAGCAGCTCGCGTGCGGCGAACGGCTTCGCCAGATAATCATCGGCCCCCATCTCCAGGCCGAGGATCCGGTCCATCTCGTCGTTGCGCGCGGTCAGCATCAGAACTGGTGTCGTGGCATGCCGGCCGGCACGAAGCTCCCGGCACAGAACCAGCCCGTCATCCCCCGGCATCATGATGTCGAGCACGATGAGGTCCACCCGGTCGCGCTCCAGGAACGACCGCATCTGCCGTCCGTCCGCGGCGAGGGTCACGCGCAGGCCGTTCCTTTTCAAATATCCGGACACCAACTCCCGGATGTCGCGGTCGTCATCGACGATCAGGACGTGGTCGATGTGATCCATTCGGTCGAACCCCGCTGCTGTTCGGCGGTCCTAAGACGGGTGGGGTCCTGCCCGCGTCCGGCGGTTTGTGTCGGTCTGTATCCGCCCCGTCGGCTGATACCTACCGGTACAAAAATCCCCCCGCCGCATGCCGGCATCCGCATCGTTCCGTCTGGACAGACCGCCTTCCGTCAATGTATTTATCAAAATAATCATTATGACGCAAATTACATGAGGAGATACCTCCATGCTCCGGTGCAAGTTTCCGCCTGCCCTGTTCGGTCTGGCTTTGTCGCTGGCCGCTCCCTGGTCGCCGGCCGCCGCCGCCCCGGTGAAGTCCGTGGTCATCGTGCATGGCGCTTTCGCCGACGGCTCAGGCTGGCGCAAGGTGTCCGACATCCTGACCGCCAAGGGCTATGCCGTGTCGATCGTCCAGCAGCCGCTGACCTCGCTTGGCGACGATGTCGCGGCCACCCGCCGCGTCCTCTCCCTTCAGACGGGCCCGGCCGTCCTGGTCGGCCACAGCTATGGCGGTATGGTGATCAGCGAGGCCGGGAACGACAGCCATGTCGCGGCCCTGGTCTATGTCGCCGCTTTCGAACCCGACAAGGGCGAGAGCCTCGCCAAACTGGCCGAGAGCAAGCCGGTGTCGGGTGCTGAGCCGGGGGCCGTCAAGGCCACCGCCGACGGCTACCTCTATCTCGACCCGCCGGCTTTCGCCGGTGCCTTCGCCGCGGACCTTCCGGCGGCGGATGCGGCCTTCCTCGCCCATTCTCAGGTGTTCGCGGCGAAGGACGCCTTCACGGTGCCGGCCGGCGAACCGGCATGGAAATCCAAACCGAGTTGGGCGCTGGTGGCGACCGCCGACCGGTCGATCAACCCGGAGCTGGAACTGGAGATGGCCCGCCGGGCCGGCAGCCATGTCCGGTCGGTCGAGGCCAGCCACGCCGTCTACGCCGCCAAGCCCGAGGCCGTCGCCGCCCTGATCGTCGAGGCGGCCGAGGCGGTCTCGCAGTGATCTTCCAATGATCTTCGGGGCGGGCGCGAAGCCGCACCCGGCCCTCGAAAGGTTCAGTCATGATCCTCCTTCTCGTCTCCTTCCTGGCGGGCGCCCTGACCATCGTCAGCCCCTGCATCCTGCCGGTCGTGCCCTTCGTCTTTTCCCGGACGGGGCAGCCGCTGTTCCGCAGCGTCCTGCCGATGCTGTTCGGCATGGTGGTCAGCTTCGCCGGGGTCGCCACGCTGTCCGCCGTCGGTGGAGGTTGGGCGGTGGAGGCGAATGGCGCCGGGCGGGCCGCCGCCATCGCGCTGATGGCGGTGTTCGGATGGACGCTCCTGTCGCCCCGCGCCGCGGCGGTGCTCAGCCGACCGCTGGTCGCCGCCGGCAACCGGCTGTCCGGTCGGGCCGGTGTCGCCGGATCGCTTCTGCTGGGTGTCGCCACCGGTCTGCTGTGGACGCCATGCGCCGGGCCGATCCTCGGGCTGGTCCTGACCGGTGCTGCGCTTCATGGCGCCAGCCTGCAAACCACGCTGCTGCTGACGGCCTATGCGGCGGGTGCCGCGACATCCCTGACCTTCGCCCTTCTTGCCGGCGGCCGGCTGCTGGCGGCGATGAAGCGGTCGCTCGGTGTTGGGGAGCGTCTGCGCCAGGGACTCGGCATCGCCGTCCTTGCCGGTGTCGGCGTCATCGCCCTGGGGCTCGACACCGGGCTGCTGGCCCGCCTGTCCTATGCCGGCACAACGGGGGTCGAACAATTGCTGATCGACAGGTTTGCCCCTGCCGTTCCGTCTGCCACTGCCGCAACGTCGGGTGCGCCGGAGACGTCCGGGACGGGTCTGGTGCTCGCCGATGCCCGGCGGGTCTACCGCAGCAGCCTGCCGGTCGAGGGTGTTCTTCCCTCCCTGGACGGCGCGACGGACTGGCTGAACTCAAAGTCGCTCACCACGGAGGAGCTGCGCGGAAAGGTCGTGCTGATCGACTTCTGGACCTATTCCTGCATCAACTGCATCCGCACGCTGCCGTACCTGCGGGCATGGGCGGAGAAGTACCGGGACCAGGGGCTGGTGGTGGTCGGTGTCCATGCCCCGGAGTTCGCCTTCGAAAAGCGGATCGGGAACGTGCAGAAGGCGTTGCGGGATTTCGCCATCACCTACCCGGTGGCGATCGACAATGACTTCCGCATCTGGCGGGCGTTCGGCAACAGCTATTGGCCAGCCTTCTACATCGCCGACGCCACGGGACGGATCCGCCATCATCAGTTCGGCGAGGGCGGATACGAACAGACCGAACGGGTCATCCAGGATTTGTTGGCAGAGGCCGCCGGACGTCGGGACGAGGATGGGAGGCTCGTCAGCCCGGCGGGGCAGGGCGCGCAGGCACCCGCCGACCTCGACGACATTCGCTCTGGCGAAACCTATGTCGGCTATCGGCAGGCTGCGAACTTCGCATCGCCGGAACGGGACGGCATCGACCATCCGCAGGACTACACGGTCGGTGCGCTGCGGCTCAACCGCTGGGGGCTTTCCGGCAACTGGACGGTTGGGGCCGAGCAGGCCCGGCTGAACCGGGCGGGCGGGGCGATCGTCTACCGCTTCCGGGCGCGCGACCTGCACCTCATCCTCGGTCCGGCCCAGGACGGCAAGCCCGTGCGTTTCCAGGTCACCATCGACGGCATGGCGCCCGGGCCGGATCACGGAACGGATACGGATGCCGAGGGCTATGGCACCGTTTCGGAAACCAGGCTCTACCAACTGGTGCGGCAGGCGGGCGCGGTGCGGGAGCGGACGTTCGAGGTGCGTTTCCTCGATCCCGGCGTCGACGCCTACGCCTTCACCTTCGGTTGAGGAGAAGCCCGCATGGCCCCGGACCTCCGCATCCACTCTCTTTCACTTGCTGGCATCCCGGAGGTTGTCGCGCAATCGGGCGACCGCTCTCTGGAGGGCGCGGAACTCGTCGGGCGGAAGTCCGGAAGCCTTCACCGTCAACTCACCGAAGCCCAAGCCCTTCTCGCGAAGCTGGCGCCCCGCCTCGGTCAGAGAGACGCGTACGCTGCGTTCGTCCTCGTCGTCGCGCATCCGCGTGACATAGCCCATCGCCTCCAGCCGCTGGAGCATCGGCGTCATGGTGCTGGGCTCCAGGAACAGCTTTTCGCTGAGGCTCTTGACGGTCTGCCGATCCTCCTCCCACAGGGCGATGATGGTGATGTACTGGGGATAGGTGACGCCAAGCTGCTCCAGCACCGGCTTGTAGACCCGCGAATAGGCAAGGTTGGCCGAATAGATCGTGAAGCACATGAAATCCGCCAGCCTGGCGGTTTGCGACCTCCCGCCCGGTTCAGCGGCCGGCGTGTCGGAGGCGGGGGCGGCGGGAGTGCTGGAGGTCTTACGGCTCATGTCGTCACCGGGAGTTCGGTTGTCCTGATCACCATCGCCGCAACCGCCCGCCTTGGCGCCACGCCGATGTGATTACGATCATAATGATTATCATACATCCACTGTGGGAGACAGCACGATGCGTGTTCTTCTCGCGATGGCGGCGGCCATCGGGCTCGCTGCCGCCCCCTGCGCCTGGGACGATGACCCCCGCGAGGCTCCCTCCATCCTGGCGCTGCTCTCGCAGCCCCTCCCTTCCTCTGTCGCCCCCTTTTCGCACCAGCCTGTCGACGCATCGGCAGCGGTGAGCACGCCCCAACAGTGAGGACAAAGACATGAAGCTTTTCGAAGACCGGATTTCCTCCGCCGTCGCCCGTGTGCGGATCGCGCTGGCCCTGAAGGGGGTGGAGGTCGAAAGCGTCCCGATTTCCATCCTCGGTGCGCAGCCGCGCAGTCGGAGCGCCGATTACCTTGCGGTCAACCCGCAGGGTCTCGTGCCGGCGCTTCTGACCGACGACGGCGCGTTGATCACGCAATCGCTGGCGATTGTCGAGTATCTCGACGAGCGGTTTCCCGAACCGGCGCTGTTACCGGCTGATCCGGCCGAACGCGCCCTGGCGCGGTCGGTGGCCCTGTCCATCGCATCGGACATCCATCCCCTTTTGCCGCCCCGCGTGGCAAAGCGGTTGGGCACCATTCCGGGCGCCGATTCCCTGACCGTTGGGGACTGGAACCGCCACTGGATTCAGGAAGGATTGACTGCGATCGAAGCCCTGTTGTCCCGCCAGCCGGAGAGACGGTTCGCCGTTGGGGACGCTCCGTCGGTTGCGGACGTCGTCCTCTTCCCGCAAGCCGTCAATGCGGAGCGGGCGGGCCTTTCCCTTGCGCCATGGCCACGCATCGCCGCCGTCGTCGCGACCTTGCGCACCATGTCCGCATTTGCAGCCAACGCGCCGGTGCCTCGGTCGGCAGACGCTTCCACCAAGTGAAATTTCCGGACACAACCACCTAGCCTCGGCTGCGCACATGTGTGGCGGGATCGATGTCGGACCCGCTGATGCAACACAGCCATCATGTGTGTAACAAGTTGTCCGCCGGAACCGCCACCGTCGCTCAGAACTGGACAAGTTCATTGCACTGTGAGGTGTTGGACGGTTCCGGAGCCGTGGTCGGTGGAGGTAGCATGGACGGTCGTACGCGCGATCCGATTGCAGGGTTGAGCTGGGTCTTGCACCGCGGAGGACACCTGGTGCGCAGGCTGGCGGTCGTCTTGGTTCTGCTGGCCCCGGTCGCAGCAGCAGGTCGGGACCTGACGGGCACGGAATCGGGGACGATTATCGTCTTGACGTCGTTTCCTGCCGGCTTCTACGAGCCGGTACGGGAAGCCTTCGAGCGCGCTCATCCGGACCGGCATTTGCGCGTGATCAACACCAAAACCACCGCGGCGATCACCCGGCTGCAGGACCGCGAAGGCGAGGGCGTCGATGTTTTCTGGGCCTCTGCCCCGGATGCTTTTGAGGTTCTGAAGGCGGCGGGATTGCTGACCCCGATCGCATCCCGATGGACCGGCGCCCCGCCGACCATCGGCAACCAGCCGGTCGACGATCCTGACGGCACCTATCTCGGCTTCGCGCTGTCCGGTTACGGGCTGGTCTGGGATCAGTCCTACCTCGACCGGCACGGGATTGCCGCTCCTCGGGGATGGGAGGATCTGCGGCGTCCCGGATATGCCCGGCACCTGGGCATCACAGCGCCGTCGCGGTCGGGTACCATGCATCTGATGGTGGAGACGGTGCTGCAACTCCAGGGCTGGGAGCGCGGCTGGGCGACATGGCTTGAAATCGCAGGCAACCTCGCCACGGTGACGGCGCGCAGCTACGGCGTGGTGGAAGGGGTTGCAAAGGGCCGTTTCGGCATCGGGTTGGCCATCGATTTTCTGGGACAAGGGGTAGGCCAATCGGCGGAGCAGGGGCCGGAGGTGGAAGAAAAGCAGCCTGCTACAGGCGGCTTGCGGTTTGCCTATCCGGTCGACAGCGTTTTCCTCCCGGCCAGCGTCGCGATTCTGCGCGGTGCTCCCAATCCGGCGGGGGCGAATGTCTTCGTCGATTTCCTGCTGTCACAGGCCGGACAGGAACTGATGCTGCGTCCCGACATCGGACGGCTGCCGGTGCGTCCGGACAGCTATGCCAACGCACCCGCCGGCTACCCCAATCCCTATGCACGGGAAACCGGCGACGACCTCTTCCTCTTCGACCGGGGTCTGTCCAGCCGTCGCTACGAACTGGTCAACCTGCTGTTCGACGAGCTGATCACCTTCCGGGTGAAGACGCTCAACCGTGTCTGGCAATTGATCCATGAGGGCGAAACCCGCCTCGCCGCCACCCCCGATCCGGTGGCGCGCGACCTGCTTCGCGCCGCGCGAAAGGCCGCCACCGGGGTTCCGGTCAGCGCCGCCCAGGCTGCCGATCCGGCCTTTCCCGCCGCGCTGCGCCGTCCCGCCCGCGGCATGCCGGTTTCGGCACGGCAGGGAGAGCTGGAGGCGGAATGGCGAGCCTTTTCCAAGGACCAGCTGGAGGTGGCTCTGTCGGCGTCCGAACGGGCCCTGGTCATCCTGCGCGTGGCGGCCGGAGAGGGGGGATGGCCATGAGCGCCCAGGCGAGCGTCCAGACGGCCCCACCGCCCGCGATGGGTGGCAGGACGTGGCCGGTACGCTTCGGTATCCGGGTTCGCCTTTTTCTTGCCTTCGTCGCCGTCGCGGTCCTGTCGGTGGTGGCCTGCGCGCTCGGCTGGCTGTCCTATGACCGGCTGGGCGGCACGCTGGACGAGTTCGCGGAAAGCCACCTGCCTGCCCTGGGCCTGGCGGCCAAGCTGGCGGAGGAGGGCGGAGCCATCATCGCCACCGCGCCCGTCCTGGCCGGCAGCCGGACGGAGGGCGAGATGGACGCCATCCGCGAGGCGCTGGGCCGCCGTCTGGCCGCCCTGCATTCACTGACGGACGCCATCGAAGGTGGCGTTCCCGGCCTGCGTCCGGTGGTGGATGCGCTCAGCCGCAATCTGTCGGAGCTGGACGGCACGGTACGCCACCGCTTGGCGCTCGGCCGCCGCAACCAGGAGGCCATCGAGCGTCTGCGCTGGCTGCACGCTGATTTCCTCGACGAGATCGAACCCTTGGTGGCGGACGCGCGCTTCAACATCCAGAGCGCCTTGGCGTCGGTGGAAAGCGGGAAGCCTTCGGCGGATGCCGTCCGCGTCCTGCGGGAGGAGAACCGGCGGAGCGAGGCGGTGCTGCAGATCGGCGCCAACGGCAATCTTGCGGTCGGGCTGATCGCGCGGGCGGCGACGCTCGCCACGCCCGAGATGCTGGACGACAACGCCGGATTCCTCGAGGAGACCGCCGACCGGCTGCAACGCGATCTCACCGCGCTGGCCGACTGGCCCGACGGCGTGTCGCTGGGGCAGGTGGTGGGCCAACTCCTCGCCCTCGCCCGCGGGGCGGAGGGCAGCGTGCCGGCGTTGCGCCGCGAAGAGCTGGAGACCACCGCCCGTGGGCAGGAACTGCTCGCCCAGAACCGGGACATCGTGGCCCGGCTGAATGGCCTGATTGCCCGACAGGTCCAGGCGGTGGAGAGCGATTCCCGCGCCGCCGCCGGGCGCTCCGCCCAGGCCATCGCGTTCGGCCGCTCCGCCCTGCTGGCGAGCGCCGTGGTCAGCCTGCTGGTGGCTGTGCTGGTGGCGTGGCTCTACGTCAATCGCAATCTGATCTCCCGCCTGACCCGGCTGGGGGACGCCGCCCGCGCCATCGCCGCCGGGGACCTGAAGGCGGAGATCCCGTTGGGCGGCAACGACGAGTTGTCGGACATGGCGGCAGCGCTTCTGGTTTTCCGCGACACGGCCATCGCGGTGGAGGAGGCGAACGCCCAGGCGATGATCGACAACGCCCAGGCAGGTCTGGCGATCACCGACGGGGATGGCGTGATCGAGTTCGTCAACCCGCTCGCCGCCGCCCTGATCGCCCCGCCGTCCGACGGTCATGCGGAGCAGGGCGGAGGGACGCCCCGCCTTGCCGACCGGCTTGACGCCGAGGGCGCCGCCCGCGTCACGGCGTTCTTCGCCCAGGCATCCGCCGGTCCCGAGGAAGGCGCCGCGCCGGCCCTGTCGATTCTGTCCACCGGGCGTCGTCCGGACGGCGGGGCCGTGCCGGTGCAGGTCGGCGTCCGTCCCTTCTGGCGCCGCCAGCAGCAGCGTTTCATCGTCACGCTGACCGACATGACCGAGCGGGTGGAGGCCCAGCACATCCTGGAACGCACGGTCCAGGAGCGCACCGCGGACCTCCGGGCCACCAACGACCGGCTCGAACGGGCCATCGCCGAGCACCGGCGCACCGAGCGCGAGCTGCGCGAGGCGCAGGCGGAACTGGTCCAGGCCGGAAAGCTGGCGGCACTCGGCCAGCTTGCCGCCGGCGTCGGGCATGAGCTGAACCAGCCGCTCGCCGCCATCCGTTCCTACGCCCACAACGGCCGCAAGCTGATCGAGCTTGGCCGGACGGAGGAGGCCGGCGGCAATCTGGGCAAGATCGCCGACCTGACGTCCCGCATGGCGAACATCACCAACCACCTGAAGCGCTTCGCCCGGCGCCCCGATACCCGGCTGGGCGCGGTTGAACTGGGGCCGGTGATCCAGGGGGCGCTGTCGCTGTTCGGCGACCGTCTGCGCGAAGAGGCGGTTGGCGTCGCGGTGGAACTGCCGGATGCTGGCGCCCCCTTGCGGGTCCGTGCCGAGGAGGTGCGGCTGGAGCAGGTCCTGGTCAACCTGCTGAGCAACGCGCTGGACGCCGTGGCCGCTGCCCCGGTCCGCCGCATCCTGATCCGGGCGGGGGCTTCGGGCGGTGCGCAAACCGGGGAACCCGACACCGTCCGTATTGAGGTGCGCGACAGCGGTCCCGGGATCGCTGCCGAGCTGGCCGGGCAGATCTTCGATCCGTTCTTCACGACCAAGCCGATGGGAACGGGGCTGGGTCTGGGGCTGTCGATCTCGTACAACATCGTCCGCGACTTCGGCGGCGTGCTGTCGGTGGCCGAGAGCGGCCCCGGCGGAACCGCCTTCGTCCTCACCCTGATCCGTGCGTGAAAGCCCCGCCATGACCGTCCTGTTGATCGATGACGATCCGGAAGTGCTCGATTCCAGCCGCCAGACATTGGAGTTGGAGGGGCTGGCCGTCCTGGCGGTGACCGAGGCCGAGGCGGCTTTGGCACGGCTCGGAGCATCCTGGCCGGGAATCGTGGTGACCGACGTGCGGATGCCGGGCATGGACGGCTTCGCCCTGCTGGACCGGATCCGGACGGTGGATCCGGAGGTTCCGGTCGTGCTGATCACCGGGCACGGCGACATCGCCATGGCGATCCGTGCGGTCCGCGAGGGCGCTTACGATTTCATCGAGAAGCCCGCCGAGCCTGGGCATCTGGTCGAGGTGGTGAGGCGCGCCCTGGACCACCGCGCGCTGGTTCTGGAGAACCGGCGCCTGCGCGCCCAACTCGCCGACGGCGGCCTGGAGGGGCGCATCATCGGCCGCTCGCCGGCCATCGAGCGCCTGCGCGCCGCCGTGGCCAACCTCGCCGACGCGGAAGTCGATGTTCTGCTGTTCGGCGAGACCGGCACCGGCAAGGAGCTGGTCGCCCGCAGCCTGCACGAGGCCGGGCGGCGACGGACCGGCAATTTCGTGGCGCTGAACTGCGGCGCCATGCCCGATTCCATCATCGAGAGCGAGCTGTTCGGCCACGAGCCGGGCGCCTTCACCGGCGCGCAAGGACGGCGGATCGGCAAGCTGGAGTTCGCGGCCGGCGGCACCCTGTTCCTCGACGAGATCGAGAGCATGCCGATGCATCTCCAGGTCAAGCTGCTCCGCGTCCTGCAGGAACGGGCGATCGAGCGCATCGGCGCCAACCGGACGATCCCGCTCGACCTGCGGGTGATCGCCGCCACCAAGGTGGATCTGTTGAAGCTGTCGGCTGAAGGCAGGTTCCGCGAGGATCTCTATTACCGGCTGAACGTCGTCACCGTCCCGTTGCCCCCCTTGCGGGAAAGGCGGGAAGACGTGCCTCTGCTGTTCCGCCATTTCCTCGATGCCGCCGCGACCCGGTCGCGCCGGACGGCGCCGCCGCTCGACGCAGCCACGCTCGGTCGCCTCGCCGCCCACGCCTGGCCGGGCAACGTCCGTGAGCTGCGCAATGTCGCCGAACGGGTGGCGCTGGGATTGGGCGACGGCCTCACGCCAGCCTCTTCCGCCCTGCTGGCGGCCGGAACGGCGGAGATCGAGCCGCTGGCCGACCAGATCGACCGCATCGAGAAGCAGTTGATCGAGGACGCGCTTGCCCGCTGCGGCGGACGGGTCGGCGAAACGGCGGAGCGGCTGGCGATCACCCGCAAGACTCTGTATCTGAAGATGCGCCACCACGGCCTGAGCCGGGAAGATTTCACGGAGGAGTGAGCGGAGCGGCCCCCGCCATGTTCCCGGTGCATGTTCCCGGCATTACCCAGCCGCACCGGCGGATGTTCCCATCCTGACCCACCGGTGTCGGGCGAAGCCAGACCGCACAAGACCTGACCTTTTGGCACGCGGATTGCTGAACCTCCAAGCATAAAACTTCACGGGAGGAACAACACCGATGCTTCGCACCACGCTCGCCAGGCGCACCCTTGGCAATGCAGCCGCCGCCCTGGCCGTTCTGCTGCTGTCCGGCACCGCCGCCTTCGCCCAGGAAGCCAGCGGCAAGCTGGTCATCGTCACCTCGTTTCCCAAGGACCTGACGACCGCTTACCAGCAGGCCTTCCAGAAGGCCTATCCGAAGGTCACGGTCGAGATCCTGAACCGCAACACCAATGCCGGCGTGAAGTATCTCCAGGAAACCGCGTCGAACAACGGCGTCGACCTGTTCTGGGCGTCGGCTCCCGATGCGTTCGAGGTGCTGAAGTCCGCCCAGCTCCTGCAGCCCTACAAGCCCAAGGTGGAGGGCATTCCGGAGAAGGTCGGCGCCTATCCGGTCAACGATCCCGAGGGGATGTATGCCGGCTTCGCCGCGTCCGGCTACGGCATCATGTGGAACACCCGCTACATGAAGGCCAACGATCTGCCGGTTCCCAAGGAATGGGCCGATCTGACCAAGCCGGCCTATTACGACCATGTCGCGATCTCCGCCCCGTCGCGCTCCGGCACGACGCACCTGACCATCGAGACCATCCTTCAGGGCGAAGGCTGGGAGAAGGGCTGGCGTACCAACAAGGAGATGGCCGGCAACTACCGCACCATCACCGAACGCAGCTTCGGCGTGCCGGACGGCGTCAATTCCGGAGCCTTCGGAGTCGGCATCGTCATCGACTTCTTCGCGCTGTCCTCCCAGGCATCGGGCTTCCCGGTGGAGTTCGCCTATCCGACCGTCACCACCATCGTGCCGGCGAACATCGGCGTGGTGAAGAACGCCCCCAACAAGGCGGCGGCCGAAACCTTCGTCGATTTCCTGCTGTCGCCGAAGGGCCAGGAAGTTCTGCTGGAGCCGGCGATCCGCCGCCTGCCGGTCAATCCCGCGACCTACGAGAAGGCGCCCGCCGGCTACCCCAATCCGTTCAAGGACAAGTCTCTGGGCGCCCAGGTGAATTTCGACGTCAACGTCTCGCAGGCCCGCTACAATGTGGTGGATGCGCTGTTCGACCAGCTCATCACCTTCCAGCTCGACGACCTCAAGGCGGCGACCAAGGCAATCCAGCAGGGCGAGGCGGCGCTGGCCAAGAAGCCCAATGACAAGGCCAAGGCGCTGCTGGCCGAAGCGCGTGACCTCGTAGCCGCCATGCCGGTGACGGCGGAGCAGGCCGCCGATCCGCAGTTGGCCGGCGCCTTCACGGTGGAGCGCAAGTCGGCCAAGGACGCGGTGCCGGAACGCCAGGCGCAGATCGAGCAGAAGTGGGCCGCCTTCGCCAAGGAAAACTACGCTGCCGCCCGCAAGAAGGCCGACGAGGCGATGGCTTTGGTGCGCTGACGCGCCGTCGCGTTGCGCACGGGGGCGCGTCGGTTGCGCCCCTTTTCTTCTCCCCAGCTCAAGGGGCCTTTTTCCATGACGTCACTTGCGCTCACGCGCGACCGCATCGCGCGCGTGCGGCCGGGGCCGGCGCTGGCCGCGCTGCTGATCGCTGCCTTCCTGCTGCTGTTTCTGGTCGTTCCGGTGGTCCAGGTCATCTTCGTCGCTTTCCAGGACAAGACGACGGGGGCCTTCACCCTGGTCAATTTCGCCGACTTCTTCCGCAACGACCTGTTCATGCGGTCGTTCGGCAACTCCGTCTACGTCTCGGCAATGTCGGTGGTGGTGGCGAGCCTGCTGGCACTGCCGCTCGCCTATCTGACCACGCGGTTCGAATTCCGCGGCGCCGTGCTGATCCAGAGCCTGGGCATCATCCCGCTGATCATGCCGCCCTTCATCGGCGCCGTCGCCATGCAGCTGCTGTTCGGGCGCAACGGCACGGTCAACCTGCTGCTGCGCGACCATTTCGGCTTTTCGATCCCCTTCATGGAGGGGCTGAACGGCGTCATCTTCGTCCAGAGCATCCACTATTTCCCCTTCATCCTCATCAACCTGTCGGCCAGCCTGAAGATCATCGACCGGGCGATGGAGGAATCGGCGCAGAATCTCGGCTGCCACGGCTTCCGCCTGTTCCGCCGCATCGTCTTCCCGCTGGCGATGCCGGGCTATGTCGCCGGCGCCTCGCTGGTCTTCATCAAGGTGTTCGACGATCTCGGCACGCCTTTGCTGCTGAACGTCAACGACATGCTGGCGCCGCAGGCCTATCTGCGCATCTCCTCGATCGGCATCGCCGACCCGATGGGCTATGTCATCTCCGTCGTGCTGATCGCCTGCTCGCTGCTGGCGCTCTGGGTATCGGCGCTGGCGATGCGCGGCAAGGATTATGCCACGGTGCAGCGCGGCGGTGGCGGTCTGGCCAAGCGGCGCCTGAAGCCGCTGGAACTGGTGGCGGCCTATGGCATCGTGCTGCTGATCCTGGTGCTGGTTCTGGCGCCGCATATCGGGCTGGGGCTGCTGTCCTTCGCGACCATCTGGTCCTTCAGCCCGCTGCCCGACGCCTTCACGCTGAAGCACTATCACACCGTCTTCACCGAGAGCGGACAGTACATCACCAACACGCTGCTCTACGCCTCGCTGGCGGCGCTGCTCGACGTGGCGATCGGCACCGCCATCGCCTATCTGGTCCTGCGCACCAAGCTGCCGGGGCGGCAATGGCTGGATTACGTCGCGATGGCCGCGCTGGCGGTGCCGGGCGTGGTGCTGGGCATTGGCTATCTGCGCAGCTTCTACGGTGTGCCGATGCCCTTCTCCGGCCAGCCGCTGTCGAACTTCTGGCTGATCTTGGTCTTCGCGCTGGCGATCCGCCGGCTGCCCTATGCACTGCGCGCCTGCACCGCGGCCCTGCAGCAGGTCAGCTCGTCGCTGGAGGAAGCGGCGGAGAATCTCGGCGCCACCAAGCTGCGCACGGTCGGGCGAATCGTCGTGCCGCTGATGTCGGGCGGCATCCTCGCCGGCTTCGTCACCAGCTTCGCAACGGCGGCAGTCGAGCTGTCGGCGACCATCATGCTGGTCCATTCGCAAAGCGACGCGCCGCTGGCATACGGCCTCTACGTCTACATGCAGTCGGCGGCCGGGCGTGGTCCGGGTGCGGCGCTGGGCATCTTCGCCGTCATCATCGTCGGTCTGGGCACCTACCTGTCCCATGTCGTGATCGAGCGCGGTCGCCGTGAACGCGGCCAGGACCATTAACGATCAAGACCACTGACAGAGCCCCCGAAGGGAACCCCATCATGAACCACCAGTTTTCTCCGGCCGCGCTCGTCCCCCGGATCGAGAGCGTCGGCGTCGACATTGAGGGCGTCAACCTGTCCTACGGCAGCAACCATGTTCTGAAGGACGTGAATCTCGCCATCAGGCCGGGCGAGTTCTTCGCCTTCCTCGGCCCGTCCGGCTGCGGCAAGACCACGCTCCTGCGGCTGATCGCCGGCTTCAACACCGCACAGGATGGGGAGGTCCGCATCGGTGGCCGCGACATCTCCACCCTGCCGCCGCACCGCCGGGACGTCGGCATGGTGTTCCAGAGCTACGCCCTCTGGCCGCACATGACCGTGCGCCGCAATGTCGCCTTCGGGCTGGAGGAGCGCCGCGTGCCCCGCGCCGAGATCGAGCGGCGGGTGGATGCCGCTCTCGATCTGGTCGGGCTGAAGCATCTGGCCGACCGCCGGCCATCGCAGCTGTCGGGCGGCCAGCAGCAGCGCGTGGCGCTCGCTCGCACCGTGGTGATCGAGCCGAAGATCCTGCTGCTCGACGAGCCGCTGTCGAATCTCGATGCCAAGCTGCGCGTGCAGATGCGCCAGGAGCTGCTGAGCCTCCAGCGCAAGCTCGGCCTGACCACCATTTTCGTCACCCACGACCAGGAGGAGGCCAACACCATCTGCGACCGCATCGCGGTGATGGACGACGGCAAGGTGCAGCAGGTCGGCACCCCGCAGGACCTCTACGACCATCCGGCCAACCTGTTCGTCGCCGGATTCCTCGGCACTGCCAATGTGCTCGACGGCACGGTGCAGGGCCGCGACGGCGGCACCGTCTTCGTCGCCGACGGCGTCACGCCGGTGGCGCTGCCGCCGTCGGTGGCGCCGGGGGCAGCAGGCAAGCTGATGTTCCGTCCGCAGAACCTGATCATCCGTCAGAATGGCCGCCAGGACGGCGCCCCCCCGGCCTTCGGCCACGCCCGACTGACCGGCAACATTCGGCACCGGGAATTCCTGGGCGCCTCGATCCGTTACGCGGTTGACGTCGGTGGACAGCTGGTGCAGGTGGACGCGCCGCATCAGACGGGCGATGCTCTGCTCGCCCCGGATGCCCCGATCATTCTCGACCTTGCGGCCGACAAGGCCCGCTTCCTCAGCCGATAAGGTGCCGCCACCGTGACCGATCCCATCGCCGACAGCCTCATCCGTCGCCCCATCCGCGCCGTCGCCTTCGACCTGGACGGCACGCTGGTGGACAGCGCGGCCGACCTCATGCATGCCTCCAACGCCCTGCTCGGCGAACTGGGACGACCGCCGGTCGATCTGCCGGCGGTGCGTTCCTTCATCGGCGATGGAGCGCCCAAGCTGGTGGAGCGCGTGCTGGCCGCCACCGGCGGGGTCCCGACCCCGGAGGAAGCGGCCCGCTGCCTCCAGCGGTTTCTGTCCATCTACGAGGCCGACCCCAGCGCCCACAGTGCACTTTATCCAGGCGTCGCCGAAACGCTGGAGGCCCTGGCGACAGCAGGCTTGCGGCTCGGCGTCTGCACCAACAAGCCGATGGGGGCGACGGTGCGGCTTCTGGATGATCTGGGCATCGCCGGCGTCTTCGCGGCGGTGGTCGGCGGCGACAGCTACCCGACCCGCAAACCCTCGCCCGAGCCGGTCCTGGGTCTGCTGGATCGGCTGGAGGTGCGGCCGGACGAGGCGGCCTTCGTCGGCGACAATGAGCACGACGTGGCCGCCGCCCGCGCAGCGAAGGTCGCGCGGGTGCTTGTGGTGCCCTATGGCTACGCCCGGGTGCCGCTCGATGGCCTGCCGCACGACGGCATTCTCGACGGGTTCGCCGATCTGCCGCGACGGCTGTCATGTTGAGTGCCGTCATCTTCTGCCGCCATGGCGAGACCGAGAGCAATATCGGCGGCTGGCTCGCCGGGTCGCGGGACGTGTCGCTGACCGAACGGGGCCGGGCGCAGGCGCGGGATGCCGCCGCGGCCCTGCTCGCCGAAGGGTGTGCTGTGCCGGTCGTCTACAGCAGCCCGCAACGCCGGGCGCTGGAGACGGCGGCTATCCTGGCTGATGCCCTGAATGCTCCTGTCATGCCTGTACCCGGGTTGGAGGAACGGCGTTGGGGCGATCTCGAGGGTGGCGCCATTCCCGCCGATCTGTTGCGGGAGCAGGTGCCGAACGGAGAAAGCCTGACCGGCTTTCACGCCCGCGTCACCGCGGCACTCGACGGCCTGCCGGTGCCGGCGGACGGCCGTCCGCCGCTGATCGTCGCGCATGCCGGCACATGGCCGGTGCTCTGCCGATGGATGGGCCGGCACTCCAAGATGCTGTGGCCGCCGAATGCGTCCCCCGTCCATCTGACGCGGCAGACGGGAATGGTTGGAGTGGACATGCCCGGCGAAAGCGGTGGGGCTCCATCCATGGGCTGAGAATGAACGGGCCGGCCTGTCGGAGACGCTCGGCTTGCAGGACAGAGTGACGGGGTGCGTACGCAGAGCCCTTCCAAGATCAATTGGCTTGGTCGATAACCCCGCTCAGGTGGATGGCGAGTTCGACCGAGAAGCGTCGTTCCGGGCTTTCGACGTCGATGCCGAACAGCTCGGCGATGCGCGTCAAACGATAGCGCAGAGTGGTGACGTGCACGCCAAGCTGGTCCGAACAGGCCTTGGTCCGGCATCCGGTCTTCAGATAAGCGGAAAGCGTCTCCAGGTAGGGCGTTCCATGCCGGCGGTCGTACTCGACAAGAGCGCCGATGCTGTCGGCGACATAGCCGCGTACCTCGTGGGTGTTCGCCGCCGCCAGCAGCATCGGTAGCGGGCCGAACTGCCGGGCATCCAGCACGCCGGGGCGACCGAACTCCTCGGCGATCCGGATCATCCGCCACGAGCGCTCCCATGCCTCTGCATAATCCGGCGGAGCCGTGCAGCGGCTCGTCAGCACGATGAATGGCTCGGCGTGCAGGATGTTGGCGACGGATCGCGCAATCTGTGCCATCAGCCGCTTGACCGGTCCCTGGCTGCGCTCGTCGACGGCAGGAATGAGGCAGACCAGTCCGGCCGGAACGGTGACGAGCGTTCCGGTAACCCCGCTCGGCGCCAACAGCCGCTGGACCGGAAGGTGGAGGTCGGCCGCGGCGCTCACCGCCCGCGGACTGCGGCCGGGCAGTCCGACCACGATCATCTGGGTCGGCAGGTCGAGGTTGAGGCCGAGCCGGAGCGCGCGCTCCCCGATGTCGCGATGATCGCGCCAGCGCCGTTCCACCAGTTCCAGGAACAGATCGGTGAGCGTGCGGTTCTCGTAGCGAAAGCGGATGACGTTGCGCAGCATCTGGATGCTGAGAGCATGCTTGATGCCGTCGAGGAGGAGCTGATCGGACTGGCCGTAGGGCTGCGGCCCCGGAAAGATCATCAGCGCGCCGACCACCTCGCCGTCGGCGGTCAGCGGGTCGATGCGCGGGGCCGTGCGGATGCGCTTGCCGCCGACCTCCCAGAACAGGGTCGCTTCGCCGGCGGCGGGATGGTCGATCGCATCGCGCGCCGCCTTCATGATCGAGGGACCGAGGCTGGTCGCGACCGCCGCCTGCCAGTCGGCATCGCCGATGTCGCTGCCACAAGGCGCCCTATCGGCGGTGACGAGGTTGGCCGTGAAGTCGACGATGACGATCGAGTAGGGCAGCAGGTCGCGGAAGAGCGGCAGGAGAGTGGCCATCGCCCCATCTTCCAGCGCCTGCCGCAGAAGCGACGTATTCACTTCCAGCGCCCGTTGCAAACGTTCGGCGGCAAGGGACTCCGCCCGCAACCGGTGCTGGCGTTCCACCGCGATCTCGCCGAGCTGGACAATCATGCCGATGAAGGTCAGATCTTCCTCGCTCACCTCGACAATGCTGCGGGAGACGACGCTCAGCACCAGCGGCCGGCCGCTGTCGTCGGTGCAGTTCATCGGTACGACCAGCACACTGTGATAGTCGCGCTCGAACGCCTCCCGGCGGTAGCCGGGAAATTCCTCCGACACCCGGGCGTCGGGGATGAAGACCGGCTCGTTCCGCCGCAGGGCGACCAGCGATGGGCTGGTCGCAAGCTCCCAGCGGTCGGGCAGGGGGCGCTGGATCAGCGTCGGGTCGTGACGGACGACGACCAGGGCATAGCCATGCTCGACGTCCACCGCCATGATCGACCCCATCGACCAGTTGGCATGTCGGCAGGCGGCCAGGACCAGGCGCTGAAGCACCGTCGCCAGATCGCCGCCTGAATTGATCAGGCTTGCCACCACGCGCAACGACTGGATGCGCGATGTCTCGACCACGTTTCCTCCGCTGAAGGGACAGGCCCCGGATCAAATCCTTCTGACTCTAACCCGGCTATGGCGGTCGGAAAAAGCCGGAACCTCAGCGTCCCTCCGGCGGTTCGCCGTCCGCCGTCTCAACGCCTGTCGCGTCGACGACCATGCGCGGCTTGGAGATCGCGGCCCCGGTCAGGCTTTCGGCCGGCAGCGGGGAGAAAGCCGTTTGTCCGGACGCATGCTCCCGTTCCCGTATGACGCGACGGACGAGGACGAACACTGTCAGTCCGGCGCAGCCGGCGGCGGCATAGACGAACAGGCCCGATGGGCCGAACCTGTCCATCAGCAGGGCGCCGGGGACGGGGCCGATCATCGCTCCGGCGGCCCAGACCACCAGCAGTCCGCTGACCGTCGGAACGATGCGGCCCGGCGGCACCACGTCGCAGGCATGGGCGACGCACAGGGCGTAGATGCACAGGACCTGACTGCCCCACAGTGCGAAGCCCGTCCATACCAGCCACTCGGGGCTTCCGGCCGGCAGCAGCGCCATGACGGCGGACAGAATGGCGCCGATCGCCGCCACGGCCGCGATGACGATGCGCCGGTCGCGCCGGTCCGACAGCGCACCGAGCGGCCATTGGGCAAGCAGGCTGCCGCCCTGGAGCGCAACGAGCAGTGTGGCGGCGGCCGACGCGGACATGCCGATGCGCAGCCCGTACAGCGGAGCGAACGCGGTCATCGTGCCGGTCACCACGCCGACCGCGAAGCAGCCGACCAGGGCGGACGGCGCCAGCCGGAACAGCCCGCGCAGGTCGAGCGTCACGGCCGTCGGCAGGGCCGGGCGGGCAGGGCGGGCGGCGGCGACCGGCAGCACCGAGAGCAGGATCAGGAGGATCAGCAGCCGGAAGGGCTGGTCGCCGCCGGGGTCGAGCAGAAGGGGACCTGCCATCAGCGCCAGCTTGGTGGTGACCATGTAGATCGCCAGGATGCGCCCGCGCTGGCCATTCTGCGCTCCGGTGCCGATCCATCCTTCGACCACCGTGAACAGGCCTGCGAACCCGACGCCGGTCATCGCCCGCAACAGGAACCAACCGATGCCGCCACCGGCCAGCGGCAGGGCCAAAACCAGGATCGCCATGAGCGCGGCCAGTCCGGCATAGGCACGGACGAAACCAAGACGGCGAACCACCCTGGGGGCGGCAAGGCAGCCGGCGGCGAAGCCGATGCCGTAACCGGACGCGACCATGCCGATATCGGCCGCCGACAGGCCCTGTGCCTGCATGCGCAACGGCAGCAGGGCCTGGAGCAGTCCGTTGCCGGCCTGAAGCAGAATGGCGGCGGCCATGACCGGCAGCAGCGGCGGCATCAATCTCCGCGTCTCCGTCCGGCTCAGGTCCGGGCGAAGGTGAGGGCGCCGGCTTTTTCGGCCTCCATCTCCTCCATGTCGAGAAAGCGGTCGCCGATGCGCGGGTGGGCGCGACTGCCGTCCGACGCGCCGATGGCGACCAGCAATTCGTCGGGACCGGGTGCGTCGGGAACCTGGAAGTTCGCGGTCAGGAAATGGGCCCGCTTGCCGGTCTCGGTCTTGTGGATCATCGGCAGGGCGAGCAGCGCGCCCGGGGCGTTGCGGGTGTTGGTGAAGCTGAGGAAGGTGGTTCCCTGCGCCGCTTCGCGGAACATGTTGCCGAAGCGCAGGGTATGGATCAGGGCCGAGGCATGCTCGATCTCGCCGTTGACGCCGACCGAGGCGGCCTTGCCGTAGGCTTCGATACGTTCTGCCGGCATGAGGGCGACAAGCCGCCGCGTCATTTCCGCCCCCAGCACCGGCGCCACACGCAGAATTTCCGGACGCAGATTTTCGACGAATCCCTGGCCGGCCCAGGGATTGCGCAGCACGGCGGCAACCACGACCGACGTGATCGGCCGTTCGGCCGGCTTGCCGCCTTCGACGATGGTCTCCTCGATGAAGGTGGAGATCTTTCGCAGTCCAATGTCCATCATGTCCTGTCCGATTCTCTGATGTCCGTTCCCCGGCGCCGGCCGGACCGGGTGCGGCCGGCGGCTTCGGGGGTGGAGGCTGGTGGGCGTTCGCGAGTGTTCAGCTTGCCGCCTTGGCGCTGGCGACCCATTGCTCGAACGTGGGTTTGTTGGCGGAGAGCCATTCCTGGGCGAGTGCGCGGATGTGGCTTTCGCTGGCACCCTTCTCGCTGATGCTGCGTTCCCAGCCGGCCCAGGTCTGCAGCGGGAAGCCGATGGATTCGACCAGCGCCTTCACCGCTGGGTTGGCGGCGATGAAGTCGCGGTTGGCAACGGTGTTCCAGTTCCACGACGCCATGGCCATCCGGCAAGGGTCGGCATCGCCGGCGCAGCCCGATACGCCTTTGACGAGGGCGGTTCCCTTGTTGGGCACCGACGGCGGCAGGGCGTCGAACGGGGTGGGCAGCCAGACCACGTCCTTGCCCGGGATCAGCGTGTTGGTGACCCAGGACGGACTCCAGGCATAGAAGAAGGCCGGTTCGCCGCGGCGGACGCGGGCGACGGCCTCCACCATCAGCGGCTCGTACTTGCCGCGGACCGAATTCACCGTGTCCTTCAGGCCGAACTTGTCGAGCTGGTAGTCGACCACGTCGCCGCAGCTCCAGCCGGGATCGCAATTGACCAGATCGGCCTTGCCGCCCTTGCCGAACAGCGCGGCGATTTTTGGATCCTTCATCTGCTCCAGCGAGGTGATGTGATGGGCGTCGGCCGTCTTCTTGTCGATCAGATAGCCGTTGACGCCGCCTTCCTTGATCAGTCCGCCGCCAACGATCATCGCCTGCTGCTCCACCTTGCGGAAGGCGGGTTCGCGCTGGGGGAAGTTGATGTCGGTGGCGATATCCAGGTCGCCCTGCGCGGCCGCCTGGAAGAACAGGGTCGTGCTGAGTGTGCTGAGCTTGACCGAATATCCCAGTTCCTTGAAGGCGGCGGAGACGATCTGGGCGGTGACGTAGTTGGCGCCCAGACTGTCGGATTGGGCGTAGCGGATGATCTTGCCCTTGCCGGGCTGGTCGGCGGCCAGCGAGGGTTGGGCGCAGCCCAAGGTGAGGAATGCGGCGACGGGCAGAAATTTTATGGCCGATTTGGCGTTGAAGAAGGGCATGACGGTCTCCTCGAACGGGGCGGGACGGGATAGGGGGGAACCGGGTACCAGGATGTGGCGCGGGTCGGAGTCACTGGTCCGGACTGGAGATGACGGGATTGGAGACGGCCGGCCGGGCGACCCCCTTGTCCTCGATCGGTCTGCCGGAGCGGACCAGCGCCCGCAGGCTGCGAAACAGCGGGCGTCCGCCGGGGCCGCTGGGCTGGGCCATCTTCTGGGTGATGCGATCGAGCACCATGGCGAGCAGGACGATGGCGATGCCGCCCACCGCGGCGCGGCCGACGTCGAGCCGTCCGAGTCCCTGGAGCACCACCAGCCCCAGCCCCTCCGCCCCGATCATGGCGACGACCACCGACATCACCATTGCGGTCAGCACCGTCTGGTTCAGACCGCCGAGGATGGTCGGCACGGCAAGGGGAAGCTGAACCTCCCACAGCAGCTGCCGCTTGGTGGCGCCGAAGGCGAGGCCCGCCTCGACCATCTCGGTCTCGACCATGCGGATGCCGAGATTGGTGAAGCGGATCAGCGGCGGCGCCGCCGCCGTCACCACCGCCACCTCGCCCGGCACCGTGCCGACGCCGAACAGCATCACCACCGGAACCAGATACACGAAGGTCGGGGTGGTCTGCATGATATCGAGGATCGGACGGACCACGCCCCACAAGCGGTCGCTGCGGGCACAGCCGATGCCGATCGGGATGCCGATGGCCGCGCAGATGACGATGGCCGTGGTGATCAGCGACAGGGTCGTCATCGCTTCCGACCACACCCCCAGGGCGGCGATGGCGATCAGGGCGACGCCGGTGAAGCAGGCGACGCCCAGGCTTGCCAGCCGCCAAGCCAGCAGCACCGCCACCGCCACGACGGCGAGGAAGGGAATTTCCTGAAGCAGGAAGATATTGAGCGTCAGGACATATTCGACCGGCCATTTGATGGCGAGGAAGAGCGGACGCAGATTCAGCGCGATCCAGGCGACGCCGTCCTGAATCCAGGCGTCGACGGGGAAGACATTCAGGTCATTGGCGTCAAGCATGCAGACCTCCCACGGGGTGAGGAGGGGCCGACGCGATGCCGGCCAGAATGCGATCGCCGGCGAGCGTTCCGGTCAACCGGCCTTCCTCGTCGACGACCGCCATCGGTCGTCCGGCCCGGTGGGCGCGGGCGGCGTCGAGGAGGCTGTCGCCTTCGCGCACGGTGACGAAATCCTTGCGGAGGGTTCCGAAATTTGTGTCCCCATAGGGCTTGCCGTCGCGCAGGCTCCGGAGCGTCTCGGCGTCCAGCACGCCGACGACATGCCCGCCGTCGTCCAGCACCAGCCCGCCGCCGTCGCCGGTCTCGGCGAGGCACAGTCCGGCAGCCAGCGGAACGGGCTGCACCGGGCTCATCGCCGAACGGGCGTCGAACAGGCGCGAGCGGTCGACCTCGCGGGTGAAGGCGGCAACATAGTCGCTGCCGGGCTCCAGCACGATCGACTGGGGCGTGCCTTCGCGGACCAGTTCGCCGTCGGCCATGATGGCGATCCGGGTGCCGAGCTTCAGCGCTTCCTGGAAGTCGTGGGTGATGAACAGGATGGTCTTCTTCAGGGTGCGCTGCAGGCGCAGCAGTTCGTCCTGCATCTCCGTCCGGATCAGCGGATCGAGTGCGCTGAACGCCTCGTCCATGATCAGCACGTCGGCGTCGGTGGCGAGCGCGCGGGCCAATCCGACCCGCTGGCGCATGCCGCCGCTCAACTCATGGGGATAATGGTTTCCCCAGCGCGCCAGCCCGACGATCGACAGAACCTCTTCCGCCCGGCGCCGCCGGACCTGGGGGGACACCCCCTGGAGCTTCAGGCCGAATTCCGCGTTCTCGGCGACGGTGCGGTTGGGCAGCAGGGCGAAGTGCTGGAACACCATCGAGATCCGCGTGCGGCGGATGTCGCGGAGTTCCGCCTCGCCGGCGGCGACGATATCCTGGCCGTCCAGCAGGATGCGGCCGGCGCTCGGTTCGTTCAGCCGGTTGATGCAGCGCGCCAGGGTGGACTTGCCCGACCCCGACAGCCCCATCACCATGTAGATAGCGCCGCTCTGCACCGACAGTGAAACGTCGTTCAACCCTACGACCATTCCGGTCTTTGCCAGCACTTCGGACTTTTTCGCACCGGCTGCGAGCATTTTCAAAGCCGGCTCGGGAGATTTGGAGAAAACTTTACAAAGATTCTCTACCCTCAGTCGTTCGGTCACAACCGTCTCCCATCGTTGTGGTCGGTGGGCTTTCCCTGTCTTCAAAGTTTTTTACTTACGCCCATTTAGAAAAACTGGACCTCTTCCTGTCTTCCCGTCAAACGGAGGAAACGCAGCCCAATCATTCCTGCGAACCGGAGCATGCGGGCGACGCGTCTCCGTCATCTCAGGGGCGAAAAAGCAGTCGGCAGCAGGATGCGGTTTTCCGCCGTTTCGATCAGTGCCGTCAGCTTCGGGATGAAGGCCTGCCAGCGCGGATCCTCGGAGAGCCGTTGGCGGCGGGCGGTGCGGTCCTCGAAATCCGCGTATCCCCACATATGGACGACATGATTGAGTGGGCCGATCTCGCTGACGAAGTAGCCGATCAGGTTGCCGAGGATCGGTTGCTGGATTTCCAGCCCTTCGTTCTGCACGAGCGCCAGATAGTCGCGCAGCTTGCCCGAGCGGATGCGATAGATCCGTTCCTCGACGATCATGGCGTGCCTCCCGTGCCGTCTTCGGCGTTCTCCTGCCGGATTTTACGGGCGATGCGGAAGCACTCGACGCCGGCGGGAATGCCGCAATAGACCGCGATCTGGATCAGCGCCGCCTGCAGTTCGGCATCGGAAAGGCCGTTGCGGATGGCGCCGCGCAAATGAAGCTCGAACTCGTGCATGCGTCCCAGCGCCGCGATCATGCCGAGGTTCAGCAGGCTGCGCTGGCGGCGGTCGAGCGCGTCGTCCGCCCAGCATTGCCCCCAGCAATATTCATTGACCATCTGCTGAAAGGGGCGGGAGAAGTCGTCGGCCGCGGCCATCGCGCGGTCGACATAGGCGTCGCCGAGCACGTCGCGTCGGACGCGCTCACCCGCCCGTTGCAGGGGCTCATCCATGGCTTGCAGTCTCCTTTGGGTGGTCGGCGGGAGGAAGGTGGGCCGGCGTCAGGAAGCGTCCCATCAGCCCCGCCACCGCGTCCGGCGCCTCGATCAGGATCGAATGACGCAAGCCGGGCAGGATGTGCAGTTCGGAACCGGGAATGCTGTCGTGCATGGTGCGGGCCATGCGCGGGTTTGAGCCGATGTCCTCTTCGCCCGTCGCGACCAAGGTCGGACAGCGGATCTGATCGAGGAAACCGCCGAAGTCGGTTTCCGCCAGGACGCGGTAGGCGGCGGCGTAGCAATCGGGGTCGTTCTCGGCGTTGCGCCGGCGCAGGACCTGAATCAAGTCCGGGTTCCGCTCCTGGAAGCCCTCCGTCAGCCAGCGCGACAGGGAGGCGTCATAGTGCGAACCCGGCTGGCCGGCCTGCAAGGCGGCAAGGCGGTCCAGCACCCGCCGCCGTTCCTCCGGGTTGCGTCCGGCGACGGTGGACAGCAGCACGAGGCGCTTGACGCGCTCGGGGTGATCCAATGTCAGGCGCTGTGCGATCAGCCCGCCGAGCGAGAATCCCGCCAGGTTGAAGCGGCCGAACCCGACATGGTCGGCCAGAGCCAGCGTCTCGCCGACGAAATCATCGATCTCGTAGCGGCCCTTGATCCGGGTGGAGCCGCCATGGCCGCGCAGGTCGAAGGTCAGGATGGTGAAGCGGTCGGCCAGCCGCTCGACCACACCGCTCCAGGCCTCCAGGTAGGAGCCGACGCCGTGGACGCAGACCAGCGGCTCCGGACCCCGGCCGTCGAGCCGGTAGTTCAGCGTCACCGGCCCGACTGTGAAGTGACGGGATGCCGCCATGGTCAACGTCCCGCCGCAGCCATGCGCGGCGCCGCCGCGGCAATGCGCCGATCCTCCTCGCGCTGTCGGTCTCGCTCGCGGGCGGCGAAGACGGGCAGCACCTCTCGGGTGAACAAGTCGAGCGTCTTGCGCTGCAACTCGAACGGCAGGTTGAAGGACAGGCCGAGCGAGAACTGGTCCACGCCAGCCGCCTCGTAATCCAGCAGCTTTTCGATCACCTCGTCCGGCGTGCCGAACATGAGGTTCTTCAGGACATTCTCCGGCTTGTAATTGTCGCGGCCGGCGACGCTTTCGTAGGAGACGGCGGTCGGGAATCCGTTGGTCACCGTTCCGATGTTCTGGAACAGGTTCTCGAAGCTGCGGCCATAGTCGATGCTGTGCCGCACCGCCAGTTCGGCCTCCTCCGGCCGCTCGTAGCAGCAGGTGCGGCGCTGCATCATGAAGCGCGGGCGCGGCACCTCCGGATGGTCGGCCACCGCCTTGCGGAACTTTTCGCCCAGCACGGCGATCTCGGCGGCCGGGGCGGCCAGCGGCGTCGACAGGATGCTGGCGCCGATGCCGACCGCCCAGTCGAAGGTGCCCGGATCGCGGGCCGCCACCCAGATGCGCGGGTGCGGCGTCTGCAGCGGCTTGGGCACCGAGGTGGCCAGAGGGAATTTCCAGTAATGGCCGTCATGGGCGTAGTCGCCGGCCCACAGTTTCTGCACCGCGGGCACCAGTTCCTTCATGTAGGCGACGCCCTCCTGCTGGGGCATGCCGCCGGCCATGCGGTCGAACTCGTACTGGTAGGCGCCCCGGGCGATGCCGAACTCCAGCCGGCCGCCGGTCAGATGGTCGCACAGCGCTGCCTCCCCGGCCAGACGGATCGGGCTCCAGTAGGGGGCGACGACCGTGGCGGTGCCGAGGCGGATGCGTTCGGTGTGCTGGGCGAGCCAGGTCAGGATGGTGAAGGGGTTGGGGGAGATCGTGCACTCGATCGTGTGATGTTCGGCGGTCCACAGGGTCTCGAAACCGCCCTGGTCGGCCATTCTCACCAGTTCCAGCATGGTGCTGGTCACGTCGCTCATCGGCGTGTGCGGTGAAAAGCGCTCCATGGCGAGCGCGACGGCGAACTTCATGTCCTGGTCCTTTATGCGGGGGAGAAGAAGCCCGGTCGGGGCGGATCAGCGCAGCCGGATGACGAAGGGGTCCTGCATGGCGCCGGAATAATCGATGACGACGTTCTTCGACCGCGAGAATTCGCGCATCACGTCGAAGCCGCCACGCCGGCCGTAGCCGCTCTGCTTGAAGCCGCCGTTCGACGACATGTAGGCGGCGGCACGGTAGGTGTTGATCCAGACCGTGCCGGCGTCGATCCGGGTGGCGAAGCGCATGGCGCGGTCGATGTCGCTGGTCCAGATGCCGGATGCGAGGCCATAGCGCGTGTCGTTCGCCATGGCGATCATCTCGTCTTCCGAGGCAAAGGGCACCACGCCGACGACCGGGCCGAATATCTCGTCCTGCATGAAGCCCATGTCGTTGTGCGCGTCGGCCAGCACCGTCGGCTCGAAATACCAGCCCTTCTCCAGCCCCGCCGCCTGGGGCCTCCGCCCGCCGGCCGCCAGCCGGGCACCGTCGCGCAGACCCGAGGCGACATAGCCCTCGACCTTGGCGAGCTGCGCCGACAGGGCAAGTGGGCCGATGTCGGTGTTCTCCTCCATCGGGTGGCTGACGGTGATGCGTCCGGTGCGAGCGACCAGCGCCTCGACGAAGCGGTCGTAGATGGCGGCCTCGACGAAGCAGCGCGACCCGGCGACGCAGGTCTGTCCGGCGGCGGCGAAGACGCCGGCGACCACGCCGTTCACCGCCCGCTCGATGTCGACATCGCCGAACACCACATGAGGCGACTTGCCGCCCAACTCCATCTGGCAAGGCACGAGGTTGGCTGCGGCGTTGGCGGCGATGCGGCTGCCCGTTTGGGTGCTGCCGGTGAAGACGATCTTGGCGATGCCGGGATGGCGGGTCAGCGCCTCTCCGGTGGTGCCGCCACCGCCGGTCACCACGTTCACCACGCCGTCCGGGAAGCCGGCTTCCGTGACCAGTTCGGCGAGCGCCAGGGTAGAGGCGGTGGCATGTTCCGACGGCTTGATCACCACCGTGTTGCCGATGGCCAGACAGGGCGCCAGCGTGCCGGTCAGCAGCATCAGCGGCGAGTTCCACGGCGTGATCATGCCGACGACACCCAACGGTTCACGCAGGTTGAAGTTCAGCATGTCGAGCTTGTTCACCGGGATGGTGTCGCCCTGCAGTTTGTCGGCCATTCCGGCGAAGTAGAGGTAGCTGTCGGGGATGGCGCGCATCTGGGCACGCATCTCCTTGATCAGCTTGCCATTGTCCCGGGTTTCCATCAGCGCCAGTTCTTCAGCGTTGGCGAGGATCAGCTCGGCCAGACGGTGCACGAGCTTGCCGCGGTCGCTCTGGGTCATGCGCCGCCAGGCCGGATCGACGAATGCGGCCCGTGCAGCGGCGACGGCGGCGTCGACATCCTCCTCGCCAGCATCGGCCAGCTCGTACCAGGGCTCAGCGGTGGTGGGATCGTAGCTCGGAATGTAGCGGCCGCTTTTCGGTTCCACGAACCGTCCGCCGATATAGAGGGCGCGGCGGGTGCCTTCGAGCGATCTGCAGGTGGTGTGCATCGCGATCTCGTATTTTTGTGAGGGAGCGGCGGGAGTCAGCCGTTTTCGGCGAAAGCGCCGGGCCAGGAAGAGGTGCTGCCGTCGACCATCGCCAGCCGTCCGCCATCGCTTGAGTCGATGTAGATGCCGAAGCGGTCCGCTCGGCGTTCCCGGACATAGCGGCGCAGCATCGCCCGGGTCTCGCGCATCGGCATCGCCTCGAAGGGCAGGGCGTCGAGCGCGAAGAAGCGGAAGCCCGGCGGCAGGGTCGTGGCCGTCGCGTCGGCCGAGAGGCGGGCGCGATAGACCAGACAGCCGGCGTCCTGTCCGGCAATGTCGAAGACCGAATAGAGGAAGCTGTCATCCGGCCGCAGCGGCAGCGTACCCCCGTCTGCCAGAAGCAGTGACCGTTCGGCCTTGCGGCTGCGACCGCCCGGCAGGCGCCAACCGCCCGCTCCGTCGGACTGCAGCAGGATACCGTCGTCCGCTTCGACGAGGTAGCCGACCTGAATGCCGTGCGGTGCCTCTGCACCGGCGTCCAGAGAGTCGCGCACCGTCGTGTACCTGCCTCGGCAGAAGCCGAGCGGAGCTGTCCGGTTTGCCGTTTCGCTTGGACCGAAGTCCTGTACGCGACCGATGAGAATGAGATGGTCACCGGCGAAGACACGGTCATGCACCGTGCAATCGAACCAGGCGAGGCAATCGGTCAGGACCGGTGCGCCGGTGTGTTTCGGGCCAAACCCGGTTGAGTGGAATTTCTCGGGTGAACGAGAGGCGAAAAGGCTGGATACATCGGCCTGTCCCTCGTGCAGCAGGTTCACGGCGAAGGATGGCGCGCTGCAGAAGATCGGAAAACTGAACGACCGATTGCCGATACAGACGAGGACAAGCGGAGGATCGAGTGAAACGGACGTGAAGGAATTCGCCGTGATCCCACGCGGATTTCCCTCTTCGTCAAGCACGGTGACGACCGTGACTCCGGTCGGGAACATGCCGAAGGCGTTTCGGAGGTCCCTTTGATTTATGGGCGTTGGTTCATTCGAAGAGACTGTCACGTCAACCTCCCTTCCATGACAAGGACGAGGCTACGCCGGGCGGACGCGGCCATCTTCCTCCGGGGCAGCGGAAGCTGCGACATTTTGTCCCATCGATTCCGAGGAACGCCTCCTGTCGCGGCAGCTGCGACGTGGATGCGTCGGTTGCCGCCGCGCTAGTGGGCGCTGGGTTGACCATGACGATATGGCCGGGCACAAGCGCCTTCTTATGCGATGTCGCATAGTCCGCGTCCTATTTCCATAAGGCGCCTTATGTGTTTTTTGATTGTAGGCGCAATGTCAAAATGTCAGTCCCTCGCAACATAGAACTGTCAGTCTTCCGCCAGGTTTGCGACGGCTGGGAGGCTGGCGATGGGCTGGATCACGATGAGCGAACGGGAGTTGCAGCGCGTCGAGGTTCTCGGCGATGTGCTGAGCGGTCGCCGCGGAGTCGGATCGGCGGCGTCGGTTCTGGGTTTGAGCGAGCGTCAGGTGTGGCGGCTGTTGGCGCGCTACAAGGCCGGTGGCGGCGGCGCTCTGGTTCACCGTGGGCGCGGCCGTCCATCGAACCGGCGGCTTGGCGATGAGGTGCGGGAGCGGGCGCTGGAACTTGTCCGCAGCCGCTATGGCGATTTCGGCCCGACCTTGGCGGCGGAAATGCTGCGGGACAAGCATGGGCTGACGGTTTCGCGCGAGACGTTGCGCCAGTGGATGGCGGCGGCTGGCCTTTGGCTGTCGCGCCGGCAGCGCCGGCAGTTCCACCCTCCCCGACTGCGCCGCGAACGGTTCGGCGAGTTGATCCAGATCGACGGCAGCGAGCACCGCTGGTTCGAGGATCGCGCCGATCCCTGCACGCTTCTGGTGTTCATCGACGATGCGACGGGCCGGCTGATGCAGCTTCGCTTCGCCGTCTCGGAGAGCGCCTTTTCCTACTTCGAGGCGCTGGAGGGCTATCTGAACGCCCATGGCCGGCCGTTGGCCCTCTACTCGGACAAATACTCGGTGTTCCGGGTCTCGCAGCGCGAGGCGAAGGGCGGCCAGGGCATGACGCAGTTCGGCCGGGCGTTGGCGGAATTGAACATCGAGATCTTGTGCGCCAACTCCAGCCAGGCCAAAGGTCGGGTCGAGCGGGTGAACCGGACGCTGCAGGACCGGCTGGTGAAGGAGTTGCGGCTGGCCGGCGTCACCGGCATCGAGGCGGGCAACGCCTTCCTGCCCGGCTTCGTCGAGCGCTTCAACGCCCGCTTTGCCCTGCCCCCTGCCCGGCCGGACGATCTGCACCGGCCGCTGAACCTCGCGCCGGATCGGCTGCGCCAAGTGCTGTGCTGGCGTGAACAGCGCCATGTCGGGCAGCAGCTGACGCTGTCCTACGAGCGCAAGCTGATCATGCTGGAGGAAACCGAGCTGACGCGGGGGCTGGTCGGCCAGTATGTCGACACCTACGCCTTCGCCGACGGCCGTCTGGAGGTGTGGTGGAAGGGCGTGGCACTGCCTTATCGGGCCTTCGACAAGGACCAGCGGGTCAGTCAAGCCGACATCGTGGAGAACAAGCGGCTGAGCGCTGTGCTGGCCCAGGTGAAGGAGATGCAGGAGAGCCGGCCGCCGCCTCGGGTGAAGACCAACAGCGAAAAGAACGGCTACCGCAAGACAGGCCGGCGCAAGTCGAACAGCGGACCGGCTGAAGGTGCCTGTATGGCCGACTGACCGCAGCTGTTTGCCCTCTATCCGTGAGCCCCGGTGGGGCAGGCATCTCTGGCAGCAGGATGATGGCTCGGCGATCAGCGTCGCCGTCAAGCCCTGCGCCTGCGGCGCACCGCAGAGCGGCGATGGGGCTTGACCGCGCCGCCGAGCCGAACCCGAACGCAGCCATGCCAGATATGCCGAAGAAGGCCGGCCACAACCACACAAAGCCCAAAGCCCGCCCCACTGACATCCCTACTTTGCGCCAACCACTGACACTTCTATCCGGTCGCAACATTGATTGTAGGCGGGTAGGTTCTATTCTGAAGTGCAACTTTCTTGTAATCACAGGGCTTTACGGGTCGTGAGCGCTGATGGGTGAGCATTATTCGCAGATCGATTTCGCCGAGCGCCGCCGCATCCAGGATATGCGCGACGCCAAGATGCCGGTGACGGCGATCGCCGAGGCTTTGGGCCGTCACCGGTCGACCATCCACCGGGAAATCCGGCGCAACTTCTATCACGACCCGTTTCGAGATCGCTGGGGCAAAGAGTACAAGGGCTACTTCTGCACCAGCGCCCAGAAGTATGCCCGTGATCGACGCTCTCGGCGTAGATTGAAACTGACGCTCAAGCCGGTTCTGCGCGACCACCTGATCGCCAGGCTGCGGGAAGGCTGGTCGCCACAACAGATTGCTGGCCGCCTCAAGCTGGATGCTTCTGATGGCGCGACAGTGTCGCACGAGACGATTTACCGCTTCATCTACGGTCCAGAAGGCCGAACCCTTAGGGATCGTTTCCAGAACCTCGGCGGCACCTTCGGCGCAATCCTCGGGTTGATCTTTGGGAACGCAGAGATTGCGTTCCATAAGACTCAGCATGCGCATGAGGGGGCGGTCAGAGCCAATTGAGAATGAGAAATTCCCTTTGGTCCGGTTTTTTCGGCGCAACGCCGTCAGGAATCCGCCTCCCTCAAGCGTCGGCGCGTCTTTGTCATGGCATGAACGGAGTTTATGACGATGCCGCGCTCTTGACTGTGCCGGGGATTTCGCAGAAACATTGTTCATGGTCGAAACGGACACTCACATTGTTGCCCGGTTGGCCGGCATCCCCAAGGCGGGGTGCCGGGATGTCGACCACGCACGCTGAACATGCGGATCGCCAACCCTGACCTCGTCGCTCGCGGACGAGGTCTTTCGGCTTTGAAACGTGCCTCGTCCTCCCGTCCCTGCGGAGATGAACATGGCGCAGAATATCTACGATAATCCCGATTTCTTCTCTGGCTACAGCCAGTTGCCTCGGCAGGTACATGGGCTGGACGGCGCACCCGAGTGGCCGATAATCCGGGCCATGCTGCCTGCGTTGATCGGCAAGCGCGTGGCCGACCTGGGCTGCGGCTTCGGATGGGTCTCACGCTGGATGCGCGCGCAGGGCGCGGTCTCGGTGCTTGGCCTCGATCTGTCGGAGAACATGATCGCACGTGCCAAGGCCGATACCCAGGACCCCGCCATTGAGTATCGAATCGCCGATCTCGAGACGCTGGAACTTCCCGCGGCGGCTTTCGACATCGTCTTCAGTGCGCTGACCTTTCATTATATCAAGGACTTCCAGCGCCTCACGCGCATGATCCACAAGACATTGGTTTTCGGCGGAGATCTGGTCTTCACGATTGAGCATCCGATCTTCATGGCTGCGGCACATCCTCATTGGATCGCCGATGAAGACGGCCGTAAAACTTGGCCAGTCAACGGCTATTCGGTCGAGGGCGAGCGACACACGGACTGGTTCACGAAGGGCGTGCTGAAGTATCACCGGACACTCGGCACAACGCTCAACACGCTGATCGCTGCCGGCTTCAAACTGCACCGGGTCGAGGAATTCGCTCCGACGCGCGAACAGATTGAGCATTCGCCTGAACTGGCCGAAGAGCTGGAGCGGCCGATGATGCTCCTAGTCTCGGCTCGAAAGACAGAATCGCGTTGAGAGTCTAGCTGGTCGTGCTGCTAGAACGGACGGCTCGCGACTGCCTGCTCCCCCTGCTAAGCGGAAGGTCCGACATTGGTTTCCGAACACCTATCTGTGACGGCAAGGTTTTCATTCCGAGATCGGCAAGCGATCTCTGGCGGTTGAGCAGGCTTGGCAATCTTCCCCTTGCGGAATATGTGAACGTCGTATAAACCTATACGACGTTCACTTTTTTTGGGGGCTTGTCCATGTCGGGACTGCGCGAACGCAAGCGCATGCAGACCCTGGACCATATCGCGCGCATCGCCTTCGCGCTGTTCGAGCAGCATGGCTACGAGGCCGTGACGATGGAGCAGATTGCAGGCGAGGCTCAGGTCGCTAAGGGGACCCTGTATCGATATTTCCCAGTCAAAGAGGCGGTGCTGGCACACTGGTTCCACGCCGAGCTCGCTCATGACATGCAGTCTTTCTCGCCGCCCCTTTTGACCGAGGGTGGCTTTGCGCAGGGCGTGACCGTGCTGCTGCATGCGTCGGCGCAGTGGTGCGAGACGCATCGGACCTACTTGCCTCCATACCTGCGCCATCGCTTTCTTGCCATCGGCTCGCCCCAGCCGGAACCGGCCGGAGTGACACGCAGCGATATCGTGGACGCGTTCGAGGCGCTGGTGCAGAGGGGGCAAGGCAGCGGTGAGTTGCGCACGGACATGTCTTCCCGACAGTTGGCGGCGTCGTTTCACCATTTGTATCTCGCCGCCATGCTGCGTTGGCTGAACCAGCCCGAGCTGGTGCTGCAAACCGAATTCGAGGCGGTGGTGGCGCTGTTCCTGCAAGGCGCGACTGCCCGACATGGCGCGCCATGATCGAACCGGACGATGCCATGAAGCTTGTCGTGATCACGTATGGCACGGAGGGCGACACCCGCCCCCTGGTCGCGCTGTGCCGAGCTCTGATGGACGCCGGGCACCGGGTGCAACTGCTGGCGGACCGAAATACCTTGTCCACTGCGCATGCCCTTGGTGTGCCCGCTACTGCGCTGGCGGGTGACATCCGCGGCACGCTCGACGCCGACAACGCGATCGGCAAGGTGGTGGCCGACGGCCATTCGCCGGGGCGAGCCGCGCGGGCGCTGGCAGGCATCGCGAACGCGCATGCGCAGGCCTGGCTGAAGGCGCTGGTGGAGGCTGGGCAAGGTTGCGACGGGGTCGTGATTTCCGGATTGGCAGGGTTTGTCGGCCTATCGGCGGCGGAGGCGCTGCGGGTGCCGGCGATAGGGACGGGAATGATCCCGTTGACGGCGACGGCGGAGTTCGCTCATCCGTTCCTTCCCCCGCGCTTGGTGCCGCGATGGCTGCGCCGTGCCAGCCATGAATTCGTCAATGGCATGCTGTGGCGCGCCTTCCGCGCAGCCACCAACTGTGCAAGGGCGTCGGTTTGTGGGCTGCCGCCGCAGCGTACCTTATGGAAAGGGCATCCGATGCTGTACGGCGTGTCGCCGACGCTGATGCCGCAGCCGGCGGATTGGCCCGGGTATGCGATGGTGTGCGGGCAGTGGGTGCATGAGACTCAAGATGTGACGCCGCCGGCGGGGCTGGCTGATTTTCTCGCTCAAGGCGAAGCGCCGGTCTATGTCGGCTTCGGTAGCATGATGGGATTTAATCCTACTCAGGCTCGAGAAGCCATTGTTGGCGCGCTGGCGGGACGCCGTGCGGTGTTCCAACCCGGGTGGAGCGGGATCGAGACCAGCGGGCTTCCCGACCATATTTTTGTGGTGGGCGAAACGCCGCACCAGTGGTTGTTCCCCAGAATGTCGGCGGTAGTCCATCACGGTGGCTCCGGTACCAGCCACTCCGCGGCACGCGCTGGAGTGCCGGCAGTGGTCGTGCCGTTCGCCGGGGACCAGCCATTCTGGGCCGATCGTCTGTGGCGGCTTGGCGTGGCGCCCGAACCTGTCCCGGCACGACAGTTGAACGTACAACGGCTACGGCGGGCCATCGATGCGGCCCAGGACGCGAGGATGCGTGCGAAGGCCCGTGAAGTGGGTGAGCGAATGCGCGCGGAGCGCGGCTTGGCTGTGGCGGTGAACAAGATCGAGCGCTTGCTATCGCGCACGTAGCGCCGGCTGGGACGCGCGCTGTGAACAAGATCTAAGACGCATTTCATTAACACGGGATGTTGCGCTTGCACAACCATATCATCTCAATTCTCGCAGAACCGCTTTCCACAATGGAAACCTAACAGTTAACGAATGATCATCGGAGAAAAACCATGCAAATCCGTTCAGAACGTCCTGAAGATACGGATGCAATCCGAAGCCTGACAACCGCAGCATTCAGGGATATGCTCTATAGCAGTCAGACTGAGGCTATGATTGTCGATGCTCTGAGGGACGCTGGCGCATTGACTATTTCGTTAGTTGCCGTCCAAGACGGTGACTTAGTCGGTCATGTCGCCTTTTCCCCTGTTACAATCAGCGATGGGTCGAACGGATGGTATGGCCTGGGCCCAGTCTCCGTTCGACCGGATCAGTAACGGAAAGGCATTGGCCTAGCACTGATCCACGAAGGTTTGGATCGTCTCCAGCACATCGGGGCGCAAGGGTGCGTGGTGCTCGGAGACCCTGGTTATTACAGCCGGTTCGGGTTCAGGAACGACCCCCACCTTCGGTATGCCGATGCCCCACCGGAGTACTTCCAATGCTTGGGATTCACAGCAACTTTTCCAAGAGGCGAGGCTTCCTATCATCCCGGCTTCGGTGCGAGTTAGTACTCTGACACATTCAGAAGATTCACAGCAAAGCCAAGGTACGGCTGCACCTTCCGAATGCTTCTGAGTACTATGGAGGCAACGTCAATGAGGTCGTCGGCCGCTCCGTTCACCTGCTTACCGAGGCGGCCGTCCTCATCGTCACAAACCACTCAATGCGTTTTGGAAACATGGGGTAACCGCGGGTGGCTGTTCTCCTAGTAGCCTGCGCCGGACGGAGCTTTACGTATATAGAACGATACGAGCCGTCTGGTTCAGTCCTCCAGGCGTCGGTCACCACACCGGCCCGTCGAGTATTCACTAAGCGCGAGTGCTGGAGCCGCTCTTCATAGAAGAACCAGCGAATGATACAATAGGCGCCATGCCAAAACACCCAATCGAATACCTGCGCGCGATATGCCTTGCTCTCCCAGAAGCGGTGGAGAAGGAGGCATGGGGCGATCCGACCTTTCGGGTGCACGACAGGATCTTCGCGATGGAGAAGCGTGGTGACGGGCGCATCTCGCTCTGGTGCAAGGCCCCGCCGGGGAGCCAAATGATACTGGTCGGTGTCGATCCGGACCGCTTCTTCGTGCCGCCCTATGTTGGGCACAAAGGCTGGATCGGCGTTCAGCTCGACAGTCATCCAGACTGGGGCGAGATAGCTGCGCTGGTCAGACGGAGTTACCGGCTGGTTGCGCCGAAGCGCTTAACGGCGCTGATTGAATGACGGAACGGGGTCAGACGGCGGAAGCAGACTCCGTCTTCGACGCCCGGCCCTAGCGTCGCCCGGCGACCCCTCCATGTTTAAGGGATGGTTTTCAGAACGCGCTGAGGCGGTTGGCGACGATGAAGATATCCGCCGCGGTGAGAAGCGCGAGTATGATCCGCGCCAACCTGTCGTGTCGTCGATCCAAGCGTTTGTTCGCCAGCAGCCAAGCGCAGCCGTGCTCGACGACGCATCGGACCTTGCGGAGCACCGAGCCGTGGGGCTCGCCGACCTTTTGCGGATGTGCGGCTGGACTCCGTCGCGCAAGCAGAGCCAGCGGTTGTTGGCGCTGTC
Organism: Azospirillum sp. TSH20; assembly: GCF_003115935.1. Taxonomy (NCBI): domain Bacteria; kingdom Pseudomonadati; phylum Pseudomonadota; class Alphaproteobacteria; order Rhodospirillales; family Azospirillaceae; genus Azospirillum; species Azospirillum sp. TSH20. Next base: position 54,653 of record NZ_LGQU01000096.1, on the reverse strand, counting down.
GTAACCCGCGGCCGCGTAGAGCCTGCCGATGGCGGCGCAGACGACCTGGGCCAAGCGCAGCAAGTCGGGGAAGAGCATGGTGTCATGCACACGTTGGCGGGTGAAGGGATGACCGCCAGCGGCAGACCGTCGGTCGAGACGACCACGTGGTACTTGGTCCCGGGCTTGCCGCGGTCGGTCGGGTTCGGGCCGGTCAGCTCGCCGCCCCGCTTGGCCCGCACCGAACAGCTGTCCACCACGACATCCCATGCGGCGGCGTCGGGGGCCGGAGCGCGCCATGCGGACGAGGACGGCATGGACCCGGCGCAGCACCGCCGTCGTGTGCCACTCGTCCAGGCGGCGGCGCAGGGTGGAACCCGAGGCGCGCCCATCTGTGGCCTTCAGTTCCCGCCATTGGACGCCCTCGCGCAGAAAGAAGCCGAGCGTCCGGATCACCTCCGACGTCGGCACCGGTGGGCGCCCTGGACCAGGGTGCCGGTTCTCGATCCGGTCGATGATGTCGGCCACCAGCTCTACCGCCTGCGATTGCATGTCCACTCCCATGACAAAGGCACGAGAACCAGCAGGCGGTTACCTGATCGCGCTCGCAGTCAAACCGCGGAGAGTTCTGGAAACCGGGCCTTAATCTCTATGCGCTTTTGGCCGTCGCCCGGCGTCGGCGTCGCAAGCGCATGGGGCGCAAACCACGCAACAGTCCGATCCCCGCTGAGCGCTCAATCGCCAATCGTCCGGCCGAGGTGGAGACCCGGCAGAGTTTCGGGCACTGGGAATGTGACTTGGTGATCTTCAGCCCTCAGTTCGGCAAATCCAACATCACGTCTCTTCAGGATCGTCAGAGCCGATACCACATCCTCATTGCCAATGAGGATCGCCGCTCAGCCGAGGTGATTAGCCGGATCGCAACGGTGCTTGGCAAATTTCCACATCATGCATGCCGGACCATTACTTTTGACCAGGGAACGGAGTTCCTATCATACAAAAGCCTATCGTTGGACAGTTATTTTTGCAATCCGCACAGCCCCTGGCAAAAGGGTGGTGTTGAGAATGCCAACGGACGTTTGCGGAGATATTTGCCTCTGGGCGTCCCCGTAGCGGAGCGCAATGGCTCAGCACTTGCCGCCCTCGCGAAGCGGCTCAACGATACGCCACGCTGCTGCCTTGACTACAGGACGCCAGCCGAAGTCTTTGCGGCCAATCTGGCGGCTTCGAAGATGGAGCGGTGAATACCAGCTACGCCTGAGCGCCATGAGAGGCCGTGAAACCAGCAGACCTCCCCTGCCCCGCCGCTCGCACCGGTGGGTCCACAGGCTTGATCCGCCATCGCGATGGCGGCGCGCGGATCAAGCCTATGGACTCCCGGTACGAGCTCTCCTCTCCCAACATGATGGCTAAAAAGCTGGACACCCGATCAACAAAAACGTGTTGTCGCACTTCAGCTTGATTCCGCGGGCGGCGCACCGCACAGCGGCTCCGGGGCTTGACCGCACTGCCGAGCCGAACCCGAACGCATCCATGCCAGATATGCCGAAGAAGGCTGGCAACCAGGAAGCTCGCCCAAGCCGAAGCCACTGCCACTGACAGTCCTACTTTGCGCAAACCACTGACACTTCCACCCGGTTGCAACATGACGTGTAAATCCAACACCAACTGTCACGAACGCCGGGGACTCATTCGAACGGGGGCGTTAATTCTCGGTGGTTGGGGGCGCAACCACCGAGAATTAACGTTGCCTGTAGCGAAGATTTGATCGGATCTTGCCCTCTACGATCTGATTTGCGCCACCAATCGCAGCAGGAGGCGGAGCGAGTATCGCGTAGCACTTCGGCAGATAGCCGCGCGCCCCGGTCATAGGGCCGCATCCCACTCTCTCCTCATGCCATGGTGATACCGGCATCATGAAGTCTACCGATCTCCGCGGAAGGCAAACCCAGCAGATCGGCCAGCACCGCTTCGGTGTCCTGTCCCAGCCGGGGCGCCGGACGATGATCGGTGCGCTCGCCCAGACCGGGAAAACCGAGCGGCGATCCCGGAACCAGCAGCGACCCGACGCCGGGTTGGTCGATTTCGCGGAACAACGGGTTAGCGATGGAGCAACGTGCGTCTTCCGCAACGAGCTGGCCGAAATCGCGGTATGGGCCCCACAGCACCCCCGTACCGGTGAACGCGCCTTCCACCTCCGCCAAGGTGCGCGCGGCGAACCAAGGGGCGAGCACGGCGGAGATTGCATCCCGGGCCAGAAAGCGCCCGCCCTCATCATCCATGTCCACGCCCATCAGTGGGCCGATCATCGCCAGCCTGTCTCCAAGCCCAGTCGCCTTGCCGAGCGCTTTCCACTGGCGGTTGGAAATGGCGACGACCATCGCCCGCCGTCCATCGGCGGTGGCGAAATCCCGGCCATAGGCGCCATACAGGTCATTGCCCATCGGCGGACGCACGGCGCCGTTCACCCGCACGTCGGCGAGGTAGCCGAGATTGCCGACGGTCGCCAGCATCACGTCGGCCAGCGCCACCGTCACCTCCTGCCCCCGGCCCGTGCGGCGGCGATGCCGTTCGGCCGCAAGCAGCCCGGTGGCGAGATAGAGGCCGGCCGCCACATCCCAGGCCGGCAGCACATGGTTTACCGGCTCCCCTCCCCGGCCGGTCGCCATCGGGAATCCGCCAGCGCAGTTGACGGTGTAATCGACCGCCGCCGATCCGTCGGGATTGCCGGTCAGCCGCAGCATGATCAGGTCCTCGCGCTTGGCGGAAAGCGCCTCATACCCCATCCAGCCGCTGGCCGGCAGGTTGGTCAGCAGAAAGCCGGCATCCTCGCCCGACGCGGTGATGATGGCCTGGGCGATTTCCCGCCCCTCCGGCTTGTCGAGCGCCAGGGCGACCGACCGCTTCGCCTTGTTGAGAGCCGTCCAATAGAGGCTGGTGCCGTTGGGCGCCAGCGGCCAGCGCCGGTAGTCGATGTTGCCGCCGATGGGATCAATGCGGATCACCTCCGCGCCCAATTGGGCCAGCGTCATGCCGCCCAGTGGAGCTGCGACGAAGGCCGACACCTCGACGATGCGCAGATCGGAAAGTAGCGAGGACATGGCAAGGGGATCCGCTTCGCAGGAATGAGATTGAAGGGATTAGCGCAGGGAAGGGGCGCAGATGCGCCCCGGCCTTACACGCACCGCCCGCCGTCGACCTCCAGCACCACGCCGGTGATGAAGGAGGCCTCGTCGGAGGCGAGATACAGCGCAGCATTGGCGACGTCGGACGGTCGGCCCAGGCGGCCGAGCGGGACGATGCCCATCATGGCCGCCCGCTTCTCCGGGGTATCGCCGCCCATGAAGGTGGCGAGCAGCGGCGTTTCGGTGGCGACCGGAGCCAGCGCGCAGACCCGAATGTTGTCGGGTGCCAGCTCCAGCGCCAGCGACTGGGTGATGTTGTGCACCGCGCCCTTTGTCGCGTTGTACCACACCAGCCCCGGACGCGGGCGCAGCCCGGCGGTGGAGCCGAGATTCAGGATGACGCCGGACTTCTGCGCCCGCATGGTCGCCACCACCGACTTGGAATAGAGGTAGATCGACTTGACGTTCAGGGCGAAGACGCGGTCGAACTCCTCCTCGGTCACATCCTCGAACGGACCCTTGGCGTGGGTGGAACCAGCATTGTTCACCAGGATGTCGAGGCGCCCGAACTTTTCAACCGTCGCGGCGATGGTCATTTCGACATCGGCGGCCTTGGTCACGTTGGCGGCGATGCCGATGGCGGACTGGCCCAGCCGCTCCGCCACTGCGCGTGCGGCGTCGCCGTTGATGTCCACGACCGCCACGCGGGCACCCTCGCGCATGAAGGTCTCGGCCATCGCAAGGCCCAGGCCCTGCGCCGCCCCGGTAATCAGGGCGACCTTGCCGTCCAGGCGCTTCGTCATTCTCGGTTCCTCCCAAAGGTTTATGTGATGATGGGGGAGGCTATCCGGGCCGGACGGGTCGTGCTATGGACCATCCGTCATAACTGCTATCAGCGCCCAAAGCATATCAGGGTGGAAGGTGCGGAGCCGGGCGCCGTCAGGGCGCACTGTTTTCCCCCGCGCTGCCGGGAGCGACGACCTTGCCCTTCAGCACGCCATTGGCGACGCATTTGACGACTTCGGCATGGATCAGCCGCAGCAGGGCGCGCGTCGCCTTCGACACCGGCTGATGCAGCGGTGTCGCGGTGACCAGCATGGCATGCATGTCCTTCGACGTGATCTCGCGCGCGACCAGCCGGCCCTGGTGCACCTCCCGGTGGACGGCGCCGAAGGGGAGAATGGTCGATCCCATTCCCTCCTCCACCAGCTGCTTGATGGCGGTGACGGAATCGATCTCCATATCGACCAGCAGATTGATATCGGCACGACGAACCGCCGCGTCCACCACGCGACGCAGCCCGTTTTCCAGACCGGGCAGCACGAAGTGCAGATCGCCCAACATCTCCACCCCGACTGGCCCGTCGTCGCCGGCCTCCGCCTCCTTCGCGGACTGGACCAGAAGCAGGTTTTCCACCAGCAGGGGCGACGACAGCATGCTGCGTCCGCGCCGCGCGTCGTAGAGAACGGCGAGATCGAGCCTCCCGCCCTCCACCCACTCCAGCAACGTGCCGCTGAACACCTCGTGGATGCGCAACGTGGCGTCCGGATAATTTTGGTGGAAGCGGCGGGCGAGCGGGGCGCCCAGCGTGGCGCAGATCGACGGCGGAAGCCCCAGCGTGACCGATCCGGTCAGCCGTTCCGACTGGTCCTGGATTTCCTCCTTGATCTCGCTGAGCGCTCCCAGCAGGTGGCGCACCACGTCGTAGAGCTTGCGCCCCTGCTGGGTCAACGAAACGCCGCGGCCATGGCGATAGAACAGGCTGGTGCGCAGCTCGTGTTCCAGCTTCTGGACCTGCCGGCTCAGCGCCGGCTGGGTGATACCCAGCTTGACCGATGCCTTGGAAAAGCTGCCAAGGTCGGCCACCTGAACGAAATAGCGCAGTTCCAGAAGTTCCATCGCGGGCAGCCTTGTCTTTTCGGTCCTCCCCGTCGGATAGCGAATACGCTGGTATGGCACAAGCGTAGTCGCCACAGGTCAGTTCCTCCCGGCCGGCCGGCGGTTCTCAGTTGCGGCGCGACAGCAGGCCGCGGGCGACGACCTGGGCCTGGATTTCCGCCGCACCCTCGAAGATGTTCAGGATGCGTGCATCGCACAGCACCCGGCTGACCGGATATTCGACGGCATAGCCATTGCCGCCATGGATCTGAACCGAATTGTCGGCGTTCGACCAGGCGACACGGGCGGCCAACAGCTTCGCCATGCCCGCCTCGATGTCGCAGCGGCGGTCGCCGTCCTTCTCGCGCGCGGCGAAATAGGTCAGCTGGCGGGCGATCATCGTTTCCACCGCCATCCAGGCCAGCTTGCCGGCGACGCGTGGGAAGGCGGCGAGCGGACGGCCGAACTGGACGCGCTCCTGTGCATAGCGCAGGCCGAGTTCCATTGCGTTCTGCGCCACGCCGACGGCACGGGCGGCTGTCTGCACACGGGCGGATTCAAAGGTCGCCATCAGCTGCTTGAACCCTTGGCCCTCGACGCCGCCCAGCAGGTTTTCGCGTGGAACGGCGAAACCGTCGAAGCCGATCTCGTATTCCTTCATGCCGCGATATCCCAGCACCGGGATCTCGCCGCCACTCATGCCCTCGGCCGGGAACGGGTCTGCCTCGGTGCCGCGCGGCTTTTCGGCCAGCAGCATTGACAGGCCGCGGTAGCCGGGAGCGTCTGGGTCGGTGCGCACCAGCAGCGTCATCAGATCCGACCGGCTGCCGTGGGTGATCCAGGTCTTCGCCCCGGTGACGCGATAGGTGTCGCCATCCAGCACCGCACGGGTGCGCAGGCTTCCCAGGTCGGAGCCGGTGTTGGGTTCGGTGAATACGGCGGTTGGCAGGATCTCGCCCGACGCGATGCGCGGCAGCCAGCGCTCGCGCTGCTCGGCCGTGCCGCCCATGCGGATCAGTTCGGCCGCGATCTCCGCACGGGTGCCGAGCGAGCCAACGCCGATATAACCACGCGACAGCTCCTCCGTCACCACACACATGGCGAGCTTGCCCATGCCCAGCCCGCCATCTTCCTCCGGCACGGTCAGGCCGAACACGCCCATTTCAGCCATCTGCTCGACGACCTCGAGCGGGATCAGCTCGTCCTTCAGATGCCAGTCGTGGGCATGAGGCTCCACCGCGTCGGCGACGAAGCGACGGAACTGGTCGCGCACCATGTCCAGCGCCTCATCCTCCAGCGCCGCCTCGCCGAAGCCGCCGCCATGCAGCGCATCGGCCAGCAGCTCGGCGATGCGCAGCCGCAGGCCAGACGCGTTGCCGGCGGCCATCAGCCGGCGCACCGCGTCTGTGCGGAAGGCGTCCCGCTCCTCCTCGCCCAGGGCGAAGTCGGCCGGCCGGACGATCTCGCCCTGGCTCATCGCCAAGCCGCCATCGAGTTGGGCCAGATACTCGCCGAACGCCGCCTGGAGCATGGTCGCTTCCAGTTCGCCCAGCCGGCCGGCGCGGTCCAGCCGCTCCGCCCAGCCCCGCATCTGGCGCAGCGCCTCGGCATAGGTGGCGACCCAGGCGAAACCATGCGCCGCCACCTGATGGCGATCAAGCAGGGCTGCATCCACGCGGCCCTCCGGCGCCACCAGCGCCGCGACGCCGCGCTCAGCCGCCTCGGCCAGCCGCGCCACCGCGTCGAGCGCCGAAGCCGTGGCCTGCAACAGGTCGGGAAGCAGAAGCGGACGGGCTTCGGACGGGCTGTCGGTGCTCAAGGTGGAAGACATCGGCGTGTTTCCCCGGTGTTCGTTGTACGATGTTTGCTATCCGGTCCGGCCATCTCTGGAGACGGCCGGGTCGTCACTCCGCCGCCGCTTTCCCGCGGGATGGCGGAGAGGCGGCATTTGCAGCAGCGACAATTCCAGCGAAAGCCTGTTCGACCAACCGGCGCTGATCGGCGTCATGGTCGCCGTGAAAGCTGCCGGCGGGAGAGGCCGCCTCGGCGCGGGCCACGCAGGCGACGCGCGGCTCGACGCAGCCGGCCGCTTCCCGCAAGGCCTCCAGCCGGCGGTCGAGGTAGGTCCAGGCGCCCAGATTGACCGGCTCCTCCTGCGCCCACAGGCAGGATGCGTCCGGCCAGCGGCGGAACAGCGCCGACAGTTCGGCTTCGGGCAGAGGATACAGCATCTCCAGCCGCACCACCGCGACATCCTCGGTTCCCAGGGCTGCCCGTTCACGCTCCAACTCGTATGCCAGCTTGCCGCTGCATAGCAGGATGCGGCGAACCTGTTCCCCGGCAGTGACGACGATCGGCTGGAACCCGGTCCCGGGCGCGAGTTCGGCCAGCGCCGACACCGCGGCCGGCAGGCGCAGCAGGGTCTTCGGGCTCAGCACCACCAGCGGCTTGCGGTCGCGCCGCAACACCTGCCGCCGCAGCAGGTGGAAGTAGTTCGCCGGAGTGGACGGATGGGCGATGCGGATGTTGTCACGTGCCGCCATCTGGAGGAAGCGTTCCGGCCGGGCGGAGGAGTGCTCCGGCCCCTGCCCTTCTAAGCCATGCGGCAGCAGGATGACGAGACCGGAGGGCTGGCGCCATTTGTCCTCGGCGCTGACGATGAACTGGTCGATCAGGACCTGGGCGCCGTTGGCGAAATCGCCGAACTGTGCCTCCCAGATCACCAGCGCGTCGGGCCGCTCCAGGCTGTAGCCGTATTCGAAGCCAAGCACGGCATATTCCGACAGCGGGCTGTTGACCACGTCGAAGCGTGCCTGCGGGACGCCCAAATGGTTGAGGCTGACCTGGCGGCGCCCAGTGACGGCATCGGTCAGCGCGAAATGCCGGTGAGAGAAGGCGCCCCGCACAACGTCCTGGCCGGTCAGCCGCACCGGCGTTCCATCCGTCAGCAGCGTGGCGAAGGCCAGCGCCTCGGCGGTCGCCCAGTCCAGCGGCTCCTCGGCGCGGCGACGGATGACGCGCTCGACCTTTCGGTCGACCGCCAATTCGTTCGGAATGGCGGCCAGTGCCGCAAGCAAGCTTCGCAGCCGGTCGGCGGCGATACCGGTGTCCGGTTCGATGGATGCCGAGCCGTTCGGAGCGAAAGGCGCCCAGCGGCCTCCGGGGAACCCGTCATGGTTCGGCCGGTGGTCGGCGGCGGCGGCAAGCGCCTCCTGGAAGTGGGCCTTGTGCCCGGCGGCCAGACCCTCCACCGCGCCGTCGCCGACGACGCCTTCCGCCACCAGTCGCTTTGCATAGAGCGCGCGCGCCGGCGGGTGTGTGTCGATCGCCGTGTAGTCCAGCGGCTGGGTGAAGCGCGGCTCGTCGATCTCGTTGTGACCGTTCCGGCGGTAGCCGACGAGGTCGATCACCGCGTCGCGCCCATGCGTCTGCCGGAAGGCGACGGCAAGATCGGCGGCCCGCAGCGCCGCGTCGGGATCGTCGGCATTGACGTGCAGGATGGGGCTGTCCACCGCCTTCCAAAGTCCGGTGCAGTGAAGTGAGGTCCGCGCCTCGTCACGTTCGGTGGTGAAGCCGATCTGGTTGTTGACGACGATATGGATGGTGCCGGCGACAGTGAAGCCGGCGACGCCGGACAGCTGCAGCGCCTCGGTCACGCTGCCCTGCCCGATTACGCTGCCGTCGGTGTGCAGCAGCACGCACAGAACCCGGCGCGCTTCGCCACCCTGCTCGCGGGCCAGATCCTGGCGCGCCCGCGCCCGGCCCAGGGTGACGGGATTGATCGCCTCCAGATGCGACGGGTTGGGCGACAGGGTCAGCGCAAGCGTCCGGTCGTCGAAGGACAGGCTGCTTTCCACCCCCATGTGATAGGGGACGTCGGCGGGAACCGGCGGATCGGCCAGGAACGGGTGCATGCCCTTGATGCCCGCGAACAGCTCGACCAGGGGCTTGCCCAGCACATTGGCCATCAGGCTGAGCCGGCCGCGGTGCATGGTCCCGACCTGAACCTCGGTGACGCCCGCCGCCGCCGCCGCCGCGAGGATGCGGTCCAGCAGCGGGATCAACGTCTCCATCCCCTCCGCGCCGAAGCGCTTCTTGGTCGGATAGCGGGTGCCGAGCAGCCTTTCGAATTCCTCCGCCGCGCTCAGCAGCGACAGCGCCCGGCGACGCACCTCGGCCGGCGGGAGGGTGTCGGCACCCTCATAGGCGTCGCGCAGCCAGGACCGCAGCACCGGATCGTCGATATGGGCGGTCTCAAGCGTCAGAGTGCCCTGATAGAGCCGGCGCAGCCTTGCGGTCTCCGCATCCTCGGACGCCATCCGAGCGGGCGGAGCGGTACGGCCCAGCGGATCGAGAGCGGCGGCGGCATGACCGCGCTGGCGGATTTCCTCATGCAGCAACACCAGCGGATCGGAGAGCGGAGCACCGGACGCCGGGGTGGCGGCGCCGAGTTCGTCCAGAATCTGGAAGACGGCTCGCCAGCTCACATCCACCGACGCTGGATCGTCGCGGAAGCGTTCCTGCAACGCTTCGAGATAGGCAGCCCCGGCGGCGTTGAGCGGAGAGGACGGCCTAGACATGGCGCACACCGTTCATGCGGTTGAACATCCGTCGTTTGAGGCGGTTGGGAACAGTCCGCCACAGACTATCGACCGGCCGGCCATCGCGGAGCGCACGGCGTGCCTGTAACAGATATTCATTGCGGGCATAGCAAACCGTTTGCTGGCGCAGCCGTTTCACCGTGCCTCACTGGGTTTGAGCAAAACAGTTGGCATTCCTGAAGGCTTGCCTGGCTTATGGCTGGTATGCCCACGAAACACATTCCGCTGTGCTAACGCTTGCTCCACTGTCAGGGTCACCACATCGTCCCTGGCCGTTCCCAGAAAATCCTCAGCGATATGCGGAACACAAGCCAACACCCATGAACCTCGCGCCAAGGAGAGGCCGCGCCTACCGCCAGATGTTCGAAAGCAGGATGCCTGTCCAACTGGATGCATATGGCCCTGTAACTTGACGACACCAACGGCTCCGCCGCGTCCAATCGGCATCGCGTCGCCACACAACAAGAACTTCGGGAGGAAAAACAGCATGAAGCGCCGTCAATTCTTCAAGGGTGCCGCCGTCGCCGCCGGTGCATCCACGCTTGCGGCCCCGGCCATCGCCCAGTCGGAGCCGACGATCCGCTGGCGCTGCGTGTCCAGTTTCCCGAAAAACATCGACGTGCTCTATGGCAGCGCCGAGGTGATGGCGAAGAACGTCGCCGAGGCCACCGACGGCAAGTTCCAGATCCAGGTCTTCGCCGCCGGCGAGGTGGTCCCGGCGCTGCAGGCGCTGGATGCCGCCAGCAACGACACGGTGGAGATGTGCCACACCGCGTCCTACTACTATGTCGGCAAGGACCCGGCCTTCGCCTTCGGCTGCTGCCTGCCCTTCGGCCTGAACACCCGCCAGCAGAACGCTTGGTTTTATCACGGCGAAGGCGGCAAACTGCTGGAGGAGTTCTATGCCGGCTACAACCTGAAGGCGCTGGCCGGCGGCAACACCGGCGCCCAGATGGGCGGCTGGTTCCGCAGCGAGATCAAGAGCGTCGAAGACCTGAAGGGGCTGAAGTTCCGTATCTCGGGCCTGGGCGGCCAGATCCTCTCCAAGCTCGGCGTGGTGGCGCAGCAGATCGGCGGCGGCGACATCTACCCGGCGCTGGAGCGCGGCACCATCGATGCCGCCGAGTTCAACGGCCCCTACGACGACGAGAAGCTCGGCCTCTACAAGATCGCGCCTTACTATTATTATCCGGGATGGTGGGACGGCACATCGCTCCAGCACTTCTTCATCAACACCAACCGCTGGAACAGCCTGCCGAAGCATTATCAGGCGGCGCTGACCGCTGGCGCGGCGCTCGCCAACGTCGACAGCGTGGCGCGCTACGATGTGCTGAACCCGGCGGCGCTGAAGCGCGTGGTCGCCAACGGCGCAAAGCTGCGTGCCTTCCCGCAGGATGTGCTGCAGGCCAGCCACAAGGCGGCGATGGACCTCTATGACGAACTGGCGGACAAGAACCCGGCCTTCAAGAAGCTCTATGAGAGCTACCGCCGCTTCCAGAACGACTCCAACCTGTGGCTCCAGGCATCCGATTACGCCTACGACAGCGCAACGCTCCGCCTGACCCGGCGCTGATCCGCCGCCGCTCCTTGCGATATCCCAACCGGGACCGGATGCCGGCATCGCCGCATCCGGTCCCGGCTCCGTCGCGGCCTTCGCGACCGGCCTTCCGGGAGAAGCTGCCCCCATGACGAGCCACACCCCCTCCCCTCTGATCACGGCCCTGGTCGGGGCCTGCCGGCTGGTCGATGCGGTCACCGCCCGGCTGGGCAAGGCCATATCCTGGCTGATCCTGCTGGCGATCCTGGTCTCGGCGGTCAATGCCGTCATCCGCAAGCTGTTCGACGTCAGCTCCAACTCGTGGCTGGAACTGCAATGGGTGCTGTTCGCCGCGGTGTTCCTGCTCTGTTCCCCCTGGACGCTGAAGGACGACGAACACATCCGCATCGACATCGTCAACGCGATGCTGACCAAGCGCGCGCGCGACGGCATCGACCTGTTCGGCCATATTGCCTTCCTGCTGCCCTTCAGCTTCGTGATGATGATCACCTCCTGGCCCTTCGCCATCACCTCCTTCGCCATCGAGGAACAGTCGATGAACGCGGGCGGGTTGCCGCAATGGCCGGCGAAGCTGCTGATTCCGCTCGGGTTCACCGTGCTGTTCGTCCAGGGCCTGTCGGAGCTGGTCAAGCGCGCCGCGGTCATGTCCGGACATCTGGAGAACGCGAGCCAGCGGGCCGGAGGTCATCAGGCGGCGGCCGAGGCGGAGGCCGAGCGGCTGCTCGCCGCTGAACGCGAACGGACCGCCCATCCCGACACCATTCCCAGCCGGTAGACGCGCGATGAGCACGACCTCCCCCTCCTTTTCGCCGCGCACCGTCCGGCTGTCCGTCATCTCCCTGCTGCTGCTGGCCGCCGTCGCCGTGGCGCTTTATGTGCTGCCGGTGCCGGGTGCCGGCGCGCTCGCCGAACAGGACGGCTGGCGCGGCTGGTTCGGCCACAACATGGCGCCGATCATGTTCGCCGTGCTGGTGGTCATGCTGCTGCTGGGCTATCCGGTCGCCTTCGCACTGGCCGCCAACGGCTTGCTGTTCGGCCTGATCGGCATCGAGCTGGGCCTGTTCCGACCCGATCTGTTCCAGGCGCTGCCGGAACGCGTCTACGGCACGATGAACAATGACGTGCTGCTGGCCGTGCCCTTCTTCACCTTCATGGGGCTGGTGCTGGAACGCTCCGGCATGGCAGAGGATCTGCTCGACACCATCGGACAGCTGTTCGGGTCGATCCGGGGCGGCCTCGCCTACGCCGTCATCTTCGTCGGCGCGCTGCTGGCAGCGACGACCGGGGTGGTCGCGGCTTCCGTCATCTCCATGGGCCTGATCTCGCTGCCGATCATGCTGCGCTACGGCTACGACCGCCGTCTGGCGTCGGGCATCATCGCCGCCTCGGGCACGCTGGCGCAGATCATCCCGCCGTCGCTGGTGCTGATCGTCATGGCCGACCAGCTCGGCCGCTCCGTCGGCGACATGTACGAGGCTGCCTTCATCCCCGGCTTGCTGCTGTCAGGCCTGTACGCCCTCTATGTCTTCATCGTCTCGATCATCTTCCCCAAGGCCGCCCCCGGCCTGCCGCCGGAGGCCATCGCCTACCGTGAGCCGAACGGCGCACGCGGCATCTGGCAGCTCGGCCTGCTCGCCCTGTTCTCCGGCGCGGTCGCTTATTGGGTGATGGGCCGCACCGGCGTGAAGTCCGGCGCCGACTATGTCGTGCTGCTGCTGTCCTTGACGGTGCTGGTGGCCTTCCTGGCCGCCACCTTCAACCGGACCTTCGGCGTGCAACGTCTGGTTCTGCAGGCAGCCGTCACGGCGGTGCTGACGGCGGGAGCCGCATGGCTGACGCTGAACGGCTGGACCACGCTGGCCCTGCTGGGCGATTCCGTCGCGGCGGGCGCGCTCTATGCCCTGGCGGTGGCGCTGGTGGAGCGGGCCAGCGGCCGGCGCCTGATTTCCCGGATGGCGGAGCAGGCCACCTTCGTGATGGTGCCGCCGCTGGCGCTGATCTTCCTGGTGCTCGGCACCATCTTCATCGGCCTCGCCACCCCGACCGAGGGCGGCGCCATGGGTGCCGTCGGCGCGCTGGCGCTGGCAGCGATGAAGAAGCGGCTGAGCTTCGACATGGTGCGTCAGGCCACCTATTCGACGGCGAAGCTGGCGGCCTTCGTGCTGTTCATCCTGATCGGCGCCCGGGTGTTCTCGCTGACCTTCTACGGCGTCAACGGCCATGTGTGGGTCGAGGAGCTGATGGTCTCCCTGCCCGGCGGGCAGCTGGGCTTCCTGATCGCAGTCAGCATCATGGTGTTCCTGCTGGCCTTCTTCCTCGATTTCTTCGAGCTGGCCTTCATCATCATCCCTCTGCTGGCACCGGCGGCGGACCGGCTGGGCATCGATCTGGTATGGTTCGGCATCATCCTGGCGGTGAACATGCAAACCAGCTTCATGCATCCGCCCTTCGGCTTCTCGCTGTTCTTCCTGCGGTCGGTGGCGCCGAAGCTGCCCTACATCGACCGCGTGACGAAGAAGGAGACGGCGCCGGTCCTGACCAGCCAGATCTATTGGGGCGCCGTGCCCTTCGTCGTCATCCAGCTCGTGATGGTCGGTCTGGTGATCGCCTTCCCGCAAATGGTCATGCATTACAAGTCGACTGCCGTCAAACTCGACGACAAGCAGATCGAAGAGCAGTTCCAGGGACTGGGCAACAACATGGACGACGCGCTGCCGCCTCTGGAATTCAAGTGAGACAGGAAGGAAAGACGACATGCGCATCGCCGTCGTAGGGGCCGGCGCCGTGGGCGGCGCGCTGGCGGGGTATCTCGCCGCGACCGGCCGGCACGAGCTGTCGCTGCTGGCGCGCGGCGCCCATCTGGCGGCCATCCGCGAGCGCGGACTGGCCGTCCAGACACCGAAAGGCACGCTGATCTCCCGGCCCCAGGCCAGCGACGATGCCGCCGATCTGGGTCCCCAGGACGTGGTGATCGTCACGGTCAAGGGGCACGGGCTGCCGGCGCTGGCCTCGTCCTTCCCGTCGCTCTGCGGACCGGACACGCTGGTGGTGGCGGCGCAGAACGGCATTCCCTGGTGGTATCTGCACGGCGCCGGCGACGGTGTCGCAGCGGAGCCGCTGGAGGTGGTCGATCCCGGCGGCGCCTTGTGGTCCGCCATCGGACCGGAGCGGGCCGCCGCCTGCGTGATCGAGGTGCTGCCCGCCCGCATCGTCGAACCGGGCGTCGTCGCCCACACCGCGCTGCCGGTGCTGGCCTTCGGGGCGCCACGCCCGGGCGAGCATGCCGGGAGGCTGGCGGCGCTGGCCGACAGCTTCAATGCAGCCGGCGCGACCGCCCGTCTGCCCGCCGACATCCGCGTCCCGCTGTGGAGCAAGCTGATGCTCAACATGGCGGTCGGCCCGACCAGCGTGCTGACCGGCGCCACGATGGGCGCCATGGAGCAGGCTCCCGGCATGGCTGCCGTCCAGGGCCGGCTGATGCGTGAATGCCTGGATGTGGCCCGCGCCTGGGGCGTCGACCTCCCCGACGACATCGATGAGCGGCTCAGCCGCGGCAGCGGCGTTCCCGGCCACAAGCCGTCGATGCTGCAGGATTTCGAGGCAGGGCGCAGCATGGAGATCGACCCCATCGTTACCGCCGTCCTTGAACTGGCCCGCCGCCGCAGCGTGCCGGTGCCGACAATCGAGACGCTGTGGGCGCTGACCGCCCTGAAAGAGCGGGTGGCGCGCGCCGGCTGATGCCGGCCGCCGCACCTCCCCTCGAACCAACAGATTTCCGGAGAAGACCCGACATGTCCCCCGACACCCGTCCGATCACCAACTTCATTGCCGGCAGCTGGCGGCCGGGCCGCGACCGGCTCGACATCTTCAATCCGTCGGACCTGGACGAACTGGCCGGTTCCTACACGCTGGCCGGTGCCGACGACGTGGCCGAGGCGGTGGCCGCCGCCCGCAAAGCCCAGCCACAATGGCGTGCCACCACGGTGGAGCAGCGCTCCCTGGTGCTCGACGCGATCTCCCGCGCGCTGTTCGACGGCAAGGACGAGCTGGCGCGGATCGCCGCCACCGAAGGCGGCAAGACCATCCCCGACGCGCTGGGCGAGATCGTCCGCGCCGCCCATCTCGCCCGCTTCTTCTCGGCCGAGGCGCTGCGTGCGCCGGGCGAGACGCTGGGCTCCGTGCGGCTGGGGGTCGAGGTCGACGTGACGCGAGAGCCGGTCGGCGTCATCGGTCTGGTGACGCCCTGGAACTTCCCCGTCGCCACGCCGATGTGGAAGATCGCCCCGGCGCTGGCTTTCGGCAATGCGGTGATCTGGAAACCGTCGGAAAAGACCCCCGGCATCTCCATCGCCGTCACCCGCATCATCGCGGCGGCCCTGGAAGCGCACGGCATGCCAGCGGGCCTGTTCAATCTGGTGATCGGCGCCGGTCCGAATGTCGGCGCCGCAGTGGTCGATACGGTGGACGCGGTGTCCTTCACCGGTTCGGTCAACACCGGACGGCGCATCGCCGTGCGCTGCGCCGAACGCATGATCCGCGTACAGCTCGAACTTGGCGGTCAGAACCCGCTGGTCGTGCTCGCCGACGCCGATCCCGAGCGTGCCGCCGAGATCGGGGTCAACAGCGCCTATTTCCACGCCGGGCAGCGCTGCACCGCCACCGGCCGATTCATCGTCGAGGACAGCATCCACGATGCGTTAGTCGCCGCGATGGTGGATCGGATGGCGGCGCTGCGCGTCGGCCACGCCCTGCAACCGGAAACGCAGATCGGTCCGGTGATCGACGAATTCCAGCTGAGCAAGAACTTGCACTATATCGACACCGGCCTTGACGAGGGCGCCCGTCTGGCGTCCGGCGGCACCCGGCTGGACCGACCGACGCGTGGGTATTTCCTGGCGCCGACCCTGTTCACCGAGACCAGCAACGCCATGACCATCAACCGGGAGGAGGTGTTCGGCCCGGTCGCCAGCGTCATCCGCGTCAGCGATTACGAGGAGGCGCTGGCTGTCGCCAACGACACCGACTATGGCCTGTCGTCGGGCATCATCACCAACTCGATGAAGCACGCCCGCCATTTCCAGGCGAACATCCAGGCCGGCATGACCATGCTGAACCTGCCGACGGCTGGCGTCGACTACCACGTCCCCTTCGGCGGCCGGAAGATGTCGAGCTACGGCCCGCGCGAGCAGGGGCGCTCGGCCATCGAATTCTACACCATCATCAAGACGGCCTACCGCGCGCTGTGACGCAGGCCCGAAGCCCAGGGAGAGCTCCCTTGCCGAACGATATCCAGACCAGCGGGCAGACCAGCGGACAGGCCACCCTCCGGCCGGACTTCGCGACGGCCGTCCTTGCCCCGATCCGCGCCATCGTCGGCGAGCGGGGCCTCATCACCGATCCCGACACCATGAAGCCCTTCATGGAGTCCTGGCGTGACGGCTGGGTCGGCCGGTCGCCCGCCGTGGTGCTGCCCGACAGCACCGAGGCTCTCGCCGCCGTCGTCCGCATCTGCGCCGAAACCCGCACGCCGATCGTGCCGCAGGGCGGCAACACCGGCCTGACCGGGGCCAGCCAGCCCCATGCCGACGGATTGGAGATCGTCATCTCCACCAACCGGCTGAACCGCATCCGCGAGATCGACATCGACAACGACACGATGACGGTGGAGGCCGGCTGCATCCTCGCCAACATCCAAAACGCGGCGCGCGATGTCGGCCGGCTGTTCCCGATGAGCCTCGCCGCCGAGGGATCGTGCCAGATCGGCGGCAACATCGCGACCAACGCTGGCGGCGTGCAGGTCGTGCGCTACGGCAACATGCGCAACCTCGTGGCCGGGCTGGAGGTGGTGCTGCCCGATGGGCAAATCTGGAACGGGCTGCGCGGCCTGCGCAAGGACAATGCCGGCTATGACCTGAAACAGATCTTCATCGGGTCCGAAGGCACGCTGGGCATCGTCACCGCCGCGGTGCTGAAACTCTCGCCGCTGCCGCGCGCCACTGCCACGGCGCTGGTCGCGGTGTCGGGCCCCAGCGACGCCGTCGATCTGCTGACCCGCGCCAAGGGCGTGGCGGGCGACCGCATCGTCACCTTCGAGCTGATCCAGCGCGCCTGCATCGACGTGGCTCGCAAACATGTGCCGGACGTGCCCGATCCCCTCCGCGACCGCTACCCCTGGTATGTGCTGGTGGAGCTGGCCGACCAGGAGTCCGGCAACCGTCTGGCCGAAATGCTGGAAGGCATCCTGGAGGCGGGGATGGAGGCCGGAGAGGTGCTCGACGGTGTGGTCGCCGCGTCGAAGGCCCAGGCCGATTCGCTGTGGCGCATCCGCGAGGGCATTCCGGAAGGCCAGAAGCGCGAAGGCGTATCCTTCAAGCACGACGTCTCGGTGCCGATCTCCCGCGTGGCGCGATTCCTTGATCGCACCGACGCGGCTCTGGAACGGGCCTGCCCAGGCATCCGCCCCTTCTCCTTCGGCCATCTCGGCGATGGCAATATCCATTACAACCCAATCCAGACGGAGGATGGCGACCCGGTCGAGTGGAAGGCCAAGCTGGCGACGGTCAACGCCATCGTCCACGACATCGTCGTCGAACTCGGCGGCTCGATCTCGGCCGAACACGGCATCGGCCGCCTGCGCATCGACGAGATGCCGCGCTACAAATCAGCGGTGGAACTGGAGATGATGGCAACGCTGAAGCGTGCCTTCGACCCGCACAACATCATGAATCCGGGAAAAATCCTGCACATATCCGGGGTGTCGCCGTGATGTTCGATCATCTGAAGGATTGGGTCGGCCGGGTGGAGATGCGGACTGATACCGCCGCCGCCGCACCGCTGGCGGGGCTGGCCGCGACGCTGGACCACGACACCCCGCCATGGCCGGCGGGAGAGTTGCCGCCGCTCGGCCATTGGCTGCATTTCCTCCCCAATGCGCTGCAGCGGGACATTGGCGAGGACGGCCACCCGCACAAGGGCGGCTTTCTGCCGCCGGTGCCGCTGCCCCGGCGGATGTGGGCCGGCAGCGACATGCGCTTCCTGGCGCCGATCCCCATCGGTGCGGAAATGCGGCGCGTCTCCACGATCCAGGCAGTGGAGCACAAGGCCGGTCGGTCCGGCGACATGGTGTTCGTCAGCGTGATGCACGAGATCGCGACCGACGCCGGAGTCGCCATCCGTGAAAAGCAGGATATCGTCTACCGCGAAGCCGCCAAGCCGGGCGAGACGGTTCCGCCGGCCGTGACAGCCGATCCGCTGCCCGCCCCCCGCTGGACCGGCAGCGTAACCCCCGACCCGGTGCTGCTGTTCCGCTATTCGGCGCTGACTTTCAATGGCCACCGCATCCATTACGACCGTCCCTACTGCCGCGAGACCGAAGGCTACCCGGGGCTGGTGGTGCATGGACCGCTGACGGCGACCCTGCTGATGGACCTGGTGTTGCGCAATCTCGGCGGCGATCTCGGAGACCGGCGGGTCGCCGGCTTCCGCTTCCGTGCCCGGCGGCCATTGTTCGACACAGCGCCCTTTACACTGAACGCGGCGGACAGGGAGGACGGTGAAATCGAAGGGTGGGTGGTCGGCCCGGACGGTCAGGTCGCCATGACCGCCGAATTCGTGGTTACCCCATGAGCGGGCCGTTCAACGACAGGCGGCCCCGCCGCAGCTGGCTGTTCACCCCGGCGACCCGCCCGGAGCGCTTCGACCGTGCTGCCCGATCCGGCGCCGATGTGCTGATCATCGACCTGGAGGATGCCGTTCCACCGGCCGACAAGGCGGCGGCGCGCGACACGGCACTGGCCGCCCTCGCGGCACTGCCGGCCGTTCCGATCCTGCGGGCGTTGCGCATCAACGCACCCGTGACGCCCGAAGGGTTGGAGGACCTGCTGGCGCTGACGCGCCGGCCGCCAAACGGCGGGCCGGACTGCGTCATCGTGCCAAAGGTCGACAGTGCCGAGACCATCCGCTGGATCGACGCGCTGCTGAGCGGCATGGGAAGGTCCGTGCCGCTGGTGGCGCTGATCGAATCGGCCCGTGGCGTCGCCGCCGCGGAGGAGATCGCCCACGCGTCGCCCCGGCTGGCTGCGCTGTTCTTTGGTGCCGCGGACCTGTCCGCCGACCTGGGCTGCGCCAGCGCGTGGGAGCCGCTGCTGTCCGCACGCTCGCGGCTGGTCAATGCCGCGGCTCTGGCCGGCATCGAAGCGGTGGACTCCCCATTTTTCGATCTGACCGATGCAGCAGGGATGCAACGGGAGGCCGCCGCCGCCCTGGCTCTGGGATTCGGCGCCAAGGCGGCGATCCATCCTGGCCAGATATCCGCTATCAACGCGACCCTGACGCCGACCGAGGCCGAAATCGCCCATGCCCGCCTTATCGTGGCGGAAAGTGTGAAGGGTGTTGCGGTGGTCGATGGCCGCATGATCGACGAAGCTATGGCACGAAAGGCCCGCCGCATTCTGTCTCGCGCCACATCTGCGGCCCAGCCGCAAGAGGACTGATATTCATGAAGCTCCTTGTCCCCTGAAGCGGGTTGTCGACTACAATGTGAAGATCCGCGTCAAGGCGGATGGCAGCGGCGTCGAGACCGCCAACGTGAAGATGAGCATGAACCTCTTCGACGAGATTGCAGTCGAAGAGGCGGTGCGGTGCAAGGAAGCCGGTAAGGCGACCGAGATCGTGGTCGTTTCCGTCGGCCCGACCCAGGCGCAGGAGACCCTGCGCACCGCTCTCGCCATGGGTGCCGACCGCGCCATCCTGGTGCCGACCGACGTGACGACCGAGCCGCTCGCCGTCTCCAAGGTGCTGAAGGCCCTGGTCCAGAAGGAGGCCCCCGGCCTCGTGGACGGCGCGGTGTTCGTCGATGAAGGCGATCATTTCCTGAACGGGCGGTCGAACTCCGCCTGGGCGAAATACGCCGACGCCTTGCGAAGAATTTCATTCGCTTGGCGCAGTTCTCGCACCTCACGCTCCAGCGCCTTGATCCGCTCCTGTTCGTCCGTTGTCGGACCAGAACGCTTGCCCTGATTACGCTCGGCCTGCCGACCCCAGTTCCCCAGCGTCTCGGCATTGCAGCCGTTCTTCGCCACGATCGAGCCGATCACTGCCCACTGCGAGGCGTGCTCGCCTTCGTGCTCGAACACCATCCGAAGCGCGCGCTCCCGGACTTCAGGGGCGTATTCGGGGGATGCCTGCTTCGTCATGATGACCCCACTCTCTCAGAAGATGGGGCCTCCAGTGAACCCGGTGCGGTTCAAACCTTTCTCGCCGGCCTGTTCGGGATCGCCGCATGACAGTGCTGATGTCGCAGTTCTCGGGACTTGCAGCGGGTGGAGAAGCCGGCATCACCCACACCATTCGCATCTTGGGTCGCGAACTCGACATTCCGATGGCGCTGTGCGGAGTGAGCAACCTGTCGGCCATCGGGTCCGACCATCTGCTGGCGCCGGTGTAGGCGCTGTTCCGCGCGGACCGCCTTGAAACGATAAAGCCGGCCCCGGGGCGAACCGGGGCCGGCTTCGGGCGGCTACGACGAACAGCGATCACAGAAAGCCGGTCGAAAGCCAGGGAATTGCGGCGACCAGCACCAGTCCGGCCAGCAGAGCCGCCAGATAGCCCAGGATCGGGCGCATGCCCTCATCCGGGTTGACCCGGCCAATGGCGGAGGCGACATAGAATCCGACGCCGAAGGGTGGGGCGAACAGGCCGAGGCCCATGGCGAGGATCACCACCATCGCATACTGCACCTCATGCACGCCCATCTCGCGGGCAATGGGGAACAGCAGCGGGCCGAACAGTACGATGGCCGGAATCCCCTCCAGCACGCTGCCGAGGATGATGAAGGCGACGATGGATACGGCAAGGAAGGTAAAGGCGCCTCCCGGCAGGCCGGCCATGAACTGCGCCAGATCGGTCGAGAATCCCGAGCGTGTCAGGCACCAGGCCATCGCCGTCGCGGTGCCGATGATGAACAGGATCGCCCCCGACAGCGCTGCGGTCTCGACCAGCATGGGAACCACCCGCCCCCAGTCGAAGCGGCGATAGACCAACAATCCAACGGCAACGGCATAGACGATGCCGATGGTCGAAACCTCGGTCGCCGTGGCGACGCCCTCGATCACCGCGGTGCGGATGACGAAAGGGAGGGCGAGCGCGGGCAGCGCCACCACCAGGCTGCGGCCCAACTCACGACCGGTCGGCCGACGTACTCCCGACAGGTTTTCATGGCGGTAGCGGTGGCGGACAACCAGACACAACATCACCGCCAGCAGCAAGCCGGGCAGCAGGCCGCCGGTGAAGAGCGCAGCGATGGAAACGCCGGTGACCGAGCCTATGGTGATCAGCACAATGCTGGGCGGAATGGTCTCCGTCTGCGCGCCGGTCGCCGCCAGCAGCGCCACCAGATCGCCCGGCTTGGCACCGCGGGCTTTCATCTCGGGGAACAGAACCGGGGCAACTGCCGCCATGTCGGCAGCCTTCGAACCGGAGATGCCGGACACCAGATACATCGCGCCGATGAGCACATAGGACAGGCCGCCGCGCACATGGCCGAGCAGGTTGGCCAGCACCGCCACCATGGCGCGGGCCATGCCGGTCATCTCGATCAGCAATCCTAAGAAGACGAACAGTGGCACCGAGAGCAGGATCAGGTGTGACATGCCCTCATCCATTCGGCCGACGACGACCAGCAGCGGCACCCTGGTGGTCAGGGCGAGGTAGCCGAAGCTCGACAGTCCGAAGGCGAAGGCGATGGGCACGCCGGCGAACACGGCCCCTGCAACCACGAGCACAAAGAAGACCAGCAGGTTAAGCTTGCCGAGATCGGCCAGCATAGGCTGGAGGACGAAGAACAATGCGGCGATCGTCGCAACCGCCGCTACAGCACCCACCACCAGCTTGAGATCGCCCACCCGTGCGAGGCGGATCAGAGCCGCCGCGATCATCAATCCGAGACCGGTCGGCAAGGCAGCCGCGCGCCACATGTTCGAGATCTGCAGAGCCGGGGTGGTGATCTCCAGCTCCTCCCAGGCGAATTCGCCGGCCGGCATGATGACCAGCAGCAGGAAACAGAGTGCCGCCGCCACCGCGAAGACATCAAGGAACGCCCGCGTGCGTGGCGATGCCCAACTGACGAAAGCGGTCATCCGCATATGCTCGCCACGGCGGAAGGCGACAACAGTTCCCAACATCGCCAGCCAGAGGAACAGGATCGACGCCAGTTCGTCCGACCAGGTGATCGGAGCGTGGAGCACGTAGCGGGCGACGATACCGGTGAAGAGAATCACCACTTCCGCGGCCACCAGTAGCGCCACCGGCAGTTCGGATAGCCAGCCCAGAAGCCGGTCGGCATGCGCCAGCCACCGGCTGGCGCTGTCGGGCGAGCCGGCGGTGGACTTGTGATCCACCACCGCCGTCATGTCAGCGCCCCTACCGAACTTTCCAGGGCGCTCCAGGCCTCTTCACCGTATTTGGCTTTCCATTCGCCGTAGAAGCCAGACTTGCGCAGGGTTTCCCGGAACGGCGCCGGGTCGACCTTGTTAAAGGTCAGCCCCTTCTGCGAGAGCGAACCTTGCAGCGCGTCGTTGAGGCTGGCGATGTCCTGGCGCTGCTGCAGCGCGCCGTCGTTCAGGTTCCGGCTGACGATCTGCCGCAAATCCTCGGGCAGCCCACGCCAGGAGCGGCCGTTGGTGACGATCCACGAACCGTCCCAGACATGGTTGGTGATGGAGCAGAATTTCTGCACCTCGTAGAACTTGGCGGTGTCGGCCACCACCAGCGGATTCTCCTGTCCGTCGACCACGCCGGTCTGCAGTGCGGCATAGACCTCGCCCAGGTTGATGCTGGTCGGCGACGCGCCCAGCCCCTTGAACAGCGACACATAGACCGGGCTGACCGGGACGCGGATCTTGAAGGCCGCCAGATCGGCCGGCCCGGTGATCGGCTTGGTGCTGGTGGTGATCTGGCGGAAGCCGTTGTCCCAGATGCGGTCGAAGGCGTGGAGGCCGGCCTTGTCGAAGCCTTTGCGGATCACCCCGCCGAGTTGGCCGTCCATCGCCTTCCAGACAGCGTCATAGTCCTTGAACGCGAACCCCATGCCGTTGATCGACGCAACCGGAACCAGGGTCGACAGGATCAGGCCGCCGGTGCTGAAGAATTCGATGCCGCCGGAGCGCACCTGCGCCAGCAGGTCGCTGTCGCCGCCGAGCTGGCTGTTGGGGAAGACGGCGATGTCGACCTTGCCGCCGGTCTCCTTGCGGATGCGTTCGGCCGCTTCGACAGCGCGGACATGCAGCGGGTGGCTCGCCGGGAAGCCGTGGCCGAACTTCCATGCGAATTCCGCGGCATGCGCCTTTGAGATGAAGGGTGCGGCCAGGGCGCCCACCGCGGTAGCGGCCAGAAACTGCCTACGCTTGATCAACATCTTGGTTCCCTCCCTTTTTGTGTTCTCTCGTCCGGTTTGCCCTCCGTGCCGGCCAGCCCTTACCGGCCCGACGGCGATCCTGGGCGACGCCCCTCCACTGCCGCCGCGAGGATGCCGCGCACGGCTTCTTCGGTCACCGGTCCGGGGTTGTAGCTGTTGTCCGTCTCGACGGTGATCCGGGCGGCCTCCTCGATCCGGTCGGCGGAAAAGCCGACCTCCGTCAGCCGCGTCGGTAGGCCGACCGTTTCCATCATGTCGAAAATGGCGGCGCCGATGTCTTCCACGCCGATGGCGGCGGCAAGCCGGTCCATCGCCTGGGGGGCGAAGGGTGCATTGTAGGCTGCGACATGGGGCAGCACCAGCGCATGGGACAAGCCGTGCGACACGCCGTAGGTGCCGCCCAGGACATGGGCGACGCCATGCTGAAGCGCGAAGCCGCCGGCCAGCGCCGCACCGGCGAGATGGGCGCCGTACAGCAGGTCGGCACGCGCTTGCCCATCGTCCGGACGGTCGGCCACCCGCGGCAGCGCGTCCATGATCGCCCGCGCGCCCTCCATCGCCGCCGGCACGATCACCGGGCTGATGGTGGGGGTGTAGATGGCATCGACACAATGGGCGAGCGCGTTCATGGCGCTGGCCATGCTGACGTCCACCGGCAGCCCGAGCGTCAGCGAGGGGTCATAAACAACGGTGCCGGCCAGCATGCGCAGGCTCTGGTGCATCCGCTTGACGCCGTCGATGGTGATCCCGCAAAAGCCGGTCATCTCGGAGCCGGAATAGGTGGTTGGCACGGCGATGATCGGCAGCCCGAGGTCCAGCGCGATGGCTTTGCCCAAGCCGATGGAGGCGCCGCCGCCGACGCTGACCAAACAGTCGGCGCCCATTTCGCGCGCCTTGGCCCGGCCCCGGATGGCCAGTTCGATGGGTACCTGGGAAATCGCTTCCGGCAGGATGCCGATACAACGGCTTCCAAGACGGTCGGCAACACGCCCACCCATTGCGCTGCGGCCGGGAGTGGAGACGACGAGCGCATGCTTTGCGCCCAGCCGCTCCACCTCCGCGTCGATCCGGTCAATGGCCCCGGCTCCGAAGACGACCCGCGATGGCAGCGCGTTGAACACGTCGCCGGGGGTGCTGAATTCTCTCATGATGGAAATCCGTCCGATAGGTCGGTGAGGGCGGCGCTTACCAATCGACGATGGTGCCGTCGTCGAGAATGGCCGAGGTCGTGTGCATCACCTCCGGCTTGAACGGGTGCTTCGCCGCTTCCGTCTCGTTCACCTCGATGCCGAAGCC
The DNA here is from genome assembly GCF_003115935.1 of Azospirillum sp. TSH20. Taxonomy (NCBI): domain Bacteria; kingdom Pseudomonadati; phylum Pseudomonadota; class Alphaproteobacteria; order Rhodospirillales; family Azospirillaceae; genus Azospirillum; species Azospirillum sp. TSH20. The sequence goes on along the minus strand of NZ_LGQU01000096.1, from coordinate 29,804 downwards.
GGGTGCGTCGGGCACCTCCCAATGGCTGCCGGTGCGGCGGATCGGGGTCTGCACCACGTCGTCGTACCAGGGCACCGCGCCGCTCATCTCCTCCTGGATGACGAAGTTCGGCGTGGAGATGTCGAAATGCAGGGCAGCGACGCCGGCCAGCGGACCGTTGGGATTGTGCGGGGCGATGCCGATCAGGTCGGCTTCCGCCAGCGCCGCGATCCGCTTGCCTTCAAGCAGGCCGCCGGTGTGGTTCAGGTCGGGCTGGGCGATATGGACCGCCTTCTGGGCGAAGACCGGCTGGAACTCCTTCAGTCCGACCAGCCGTTCGCCGGATGCGATCGGGCAGTCCGCCTGCTCGGCAATGCGGCGCAGCGCCTCGGTATCGCCGGGCTGGACCGGCTCCTCGCAGAACATCGGCCGGTAGGGCTCCAGTTCGCGGATGTAGCTCATGGCGGCGGCGATGGAGCCGGGGCGACCGTGGAAGTCGATCATGATGTCGACGCCGTCGCCCACCGTGTCGCGCAGCGCCTGCATCATCTTGCCGACATGGCGCTGGGCCGGAATCGGCGCGCTGTGGGCGCCATAGGGAATGAACACGACCTTGAGCGCGTCGTAGCCCCTCTCGGTCACCGCCGCGGCCCGTTCCTTCAGCGAGCCCACGTCGAAGGTCTCGTAGACCGACTTCATCTCGCCAAGGCCGAGATGGGTGTAGACGCGCACGCGGTCGCGAACTTTGCCGCCGAGCAGGCGCCAGACCGGCAGGCCGACGCTCTTGCCGAAGATGTCCCAGAGCGCGTGCTCGATGCCGCTGATCGCCGTCACGCCGACCATGCCCAGCTTGTAATAGCTGAACTTGTTCATCGCGCGGACGCACTGCTCGATGTCGCGCGGATCGCGTCCCAGCACGGTCGGTTCCAGATCCTCGACGGCGCCGGTGACCGCCCGCGTCTTCCAGTTCAGGCTGGCCTCGCCCCAGCCATACAGGCCGGGCTGGTTGGTCAGCACCTTCACGAAGATCCAGTTGCGCATCTCGGCGTTGACGACGAAGGTCTTCACGCCGGTGATCTTGATCGGCACGCCGGCGCTCCGGCGGGCGAGGTCCTCGGTGTCTCGGATCATGGAATGCTCGTGTTTTGGATGGCGGGAGGCGATACCGGAGCAGGTGCCCGCACCAGGTTCAGCAGCGGCTCGCCGGCCACCAGCCGGTCGATGTTTTGGGCAATGAACGCATAGCGGCGTTCGGGCAGCCGGCTCGTCCAGGCCGACGAATGCGGGGTGCAGACGGCGTTGGGCAAATCCTCGAAGCGGAAGCTGGCGGGCGCCACCTGGTCGTCGGCTCCTGCCGGATAGCCGTACCAGACATCGAGCACCGCACCGCCGATTGTCCGGCGCGATAGCACATCATAAAGCGCTTCCTCGTCGACGATGGGCGCGCGCGATATGTTGATCAACACGCCCGTCGGCTTCATGGCGGCGAGTTCGGCCATCCCGATCAGCCCGCGGGTCTGATCGGTTAGCGGGCAGGCGATCACCAGGAAATCGGATTGCGCCAGCAAATCCGGCAAGCGTTCCGGCGGCAAGATCGCCTCGGTCAAGCCATCGGTGTCGGTGGCGAACTGGTCGACCGCGAGGATGCGCATGCCGAAAGCCGCCGCCCGCCGGGCTATTGTCCGCCCGATCCGGCCGAAGCCGATGAGGCCCAGTGTCAGGCCGTGGATCTCCCCGTGGGGCACCCGCGCCCGGTAGACATCGGACCATGTGTCCGTGGCGAAGGAGCTGCGCAGAGCGTCGGGGCGGATTTCCCAGTTCAACATCGCCGCCATGACGAACTCGGCGATGGGAATTTCATGCTCGAAGACGTTGCAGATGCTGGCGCCGGATGGCAGTGAAGCCATGTCGATGCCGTCCAGTCCGGCCCCTGGTACATGCAAAAGGCGAAACTCAGGTGCCGCTCTGCCGCCTCGGGAGAACCGCAAAGACACGACCACGTCGTCTGCGGTGATCGCGGAATCGAACTGGGACGAGTGGGCGGCTTCACGGGGAAGAGGTATGATGTCGCAGGGAGTGGTCAGGAAAGCGGCCAGCTTGTCCTTGTGATTGGCAGCCTCCCCAATCATGAAGACTTTCATTGGCTTTATCCTCCGTTGCACGAACGATAGAGCCAACGGATTGAGTAGGTCCAACTTTTAAAAGTGATTGATTGATAAGTAATAGTTTTCACCGACTGGCGTTTGCGCCGTCGGTGATTGGGGTGAAAGGCTGACCGTTCAGGAGACCAGTTCGCCCACCGCGGTCGCGACGTCCAGAAATGTCTGAATGGCGGGAGAGGTGTCGTCGCTCTGGTAGGCCACCCCGAGCGTCAGGTGGGGTGCCGGCCCGTCGAGCGGACGATAGACCACCCCAGGCCGTGCGAATTGCTGAAGATCGGAGGCGATGAGGCCGATTCCGAAATCCGCTGCGGCCAGCGCGATGATGGATTGCGCCGGGGAGGCTTCGAGAATCAGCTCCGGGCTGAATCCCGCCTGCTGGCACAGGCTGATGATCTCATCGTAGAGGCGTGGGCCGATCACGCGCGGAAAGATGATGAAACGTTGCCTGGAGAGATCATCCAGCCGCAGGCGCGGCCGTTCGGCCAATGGGTTGCGGTCCGACAGCACGACATTGAAGCGCATGCGCGCGATCGGGTGTGACGACAGCGACTGATCGTCGAGCGGGGGATGGAAGATGCCGACATCGATCGCTCCGGCCCTCAAGGCTTCTTCCTGCTCTGACGTCGTCATGACATGGACGTTCACGCCGAAATTGGGCAATGCCATGCGGAACCGGTGCATGATCTCGGGGAAGACGATGTAGAGCGCCGGTGCGGTCATACCGACCGACAATTGCCCGATTTCGCCGCGATCCGTTTGACGCGCGAGCTGCGCGGCGCGTTCCATCTGATTCAAAATCTTCCGGGCTTCGCCCAGGAAAGTCTCGCCAGCCCTCGTCAGGGAAACGCGCCGCTTGTTGCGGTGGATCAGCTGAACCTGCAGCTCTTCCTCCAGTTGGCGCAATTGCTGGCTGAGGGCAGGCTGCGTGATGTGGCACCGCGCGGCGGCACGGTGAAAATGCAGCTCTTCGCAGAGCGCGACAAAAAACTGGAGCCTGCGACGATCCATGATGCGGAGATAAGATCATCCAGCCGAAGCTGTAAAGGCAGGATGATCGGCCCGGCCGTCCGGCGATGTTCGGCTTGCAGGTCAGTGCGATGTTTGCGCTTTGATGATCTCAACAAGGAAACATTTTGATAAGTGCGGGGATTGTAGAGTTCCAGTTGTGCGCTGCTCCAAACATGACCCTGATACGAGAGGAGAGTGCCGGCCGCCGATCCCTCTTTCAGATCTTCTTGCCCGGGTGGGATTTGGTATACCATATCGATGGCGCGGTGGATGATACCCTCGCATCCGGCCCTTCACCGCGAAAGACCAACATCGGGGAGCCGACGGAGACCATGCGCAACTTCGAAGAACCCGGCCGTTCGCTCGCCATGGGCCGCAACGGCATGGCCGCCACCTCGCACCCGGCGGCAACCCTGACGGCGGTCGAGATCCTCAAGGCTGGCGGCACCGCGATCGATGCCGCCGTGGCGGCCTGCGCGGTCCAGAGCGTGGTCGAAGCTGGATCGACCGGGATCGGCGGCGACTGCTTCGCCATGGTCGCTCCGCTGGGCGGGACCGACATCCGCGCCTACAACGGCTCCGGCCGCACCCCGGCGGCGTTGACGCTGGAGCGCTTGCGGGCGGCGGGCGTCACTGCGATCGACCGCCACTCTCCCCACGCGGTCACGGTGCCGGGCGCGGTGGATGCCTGGACGCGGCTGGTCGCCGACCATGGCCGCCTGCCTCTGAACGAGGTCTTCGCCCCGGCCATTGCCATGGCGCGCGAGGGCTACGTCATCACGCCACGGGTCTCACACGACCTCGCCCAGCAAACCGATCTGCTGCGCCGGGATCCGGCCGCCGCCGCCACCTTCCTGGTGGACGGAGAAGCCCCCACGGCCGGCACCGTCCAGACCCAGCCGCTGCTGGCCGACACGCTGGAGGCAATCGGGCGCGAGGGACCGGACGCCTTCTACCGCGGCGCCATAGCCAACGACATGGCGGAATCCCTGCGGGCGGCGGGCGGCTTTCACAGCCTGGAGGATTTCGCTGGGGCCAAGGGTGAGTACGTGACGCCGATCAGCACCGACTATCGCGGCCGCACCATCCATGAATGCCCGCCGAACGGACAGGGCATCATCGCCCTGATGATTCTGAACATCCTCAAGCGCTTCCGGCGGTCCGGCGATCCGCTCGACCCTGACAGCCTGCATGTGGAGATCGAGGCGACGCGGCTCGCCTATGCCGCGCGCGACGCCTTCCTGGCCGATCCGGCGCAAACCGGACTGTCGATGTTGGAGCATCTGCTGTCCGATGCGCTGGCCGACCAGCTGGCCGCTCGGATCGATCCCGCCCGCGCGCTGGAGATCGGTGGGGTGTTCGACAGCGTCGAGCACAAGGACACGGTCTACATCGCCGTGGTCGATAAGCACCGGACGGCAGTCAGCTTCATCAGCTCGAACTTCCATCCCTATGGCAGCGGACTGATGGCGCCCCGCACCGGGGTGCTGTTCCACAACCGGGGCCAGAGCTTCTCCCTTGTTGACGGGCATCCCAACATGGTGGCACCGGGCAAGCGGCCGATGCACACCATCATTCCGGGGATGGTCACCGAAAACGGGCGCGTCAGCCTGACCTTCGGCGTCATGGGCGGGCATTATCAGGCGATGGGCCATGCTCACTTCCTATCGAAGCTGTTTGACCACGGCCTGGACATCCAAAGCGCCATCGACCTGCCGCGCCTCTTCCCCCTGCCCGGCACCCGCACCGTGGAAGCGGAGACAGCAATCCGCACCAAGGCGGGGGCGGAGTTGGCCCGCCGCGGCTTCACCGTGACGGCACCCAACTCGGCCATCGGCGGTGCCCAGGCCATCGGCATCGATTGGGAGCATGGAACCCTATTGGGCGGCTCTGACCACCGGAAGGACGGGTGCGCGCTGGGGCATTAACAGGTCATCACCACGCGCGTCGCGTCGAAGGACCGTGGTCGCCGCACCACGGCCCTCCGAGGTGTTGTCGGTTTGGCATGGGCCGCTCCGGCATGGCAGGTTGCCGAACATGAGCACGGCCTCCAAGCCCTATCGCGGTTTCCGCTTTCCGGCCGGGATCATCAGCGAAGCGGTGTGGCAGATTAAATCATGTCGATAGCCGCAGGTAGAAGGTCGGCAGCACCTCCGGCAGCTTTTCGGCGCGGGCGAACACCATGACGATGCGCGCCCCGAACATTCGGGTCAAATAATCGCGGCCCTGCGGTTCCAGCCCGATCACGAAGCCGACCCAGCCTCTCCACGACCTCGGCTACGAAACAACCTGGGCGGCGAATGCCAGCGAGGCTCTCACGCTCCTTAATAAGGATGCTGCTCGCTTCGGCGTGGTGTTTTCGGATGTGGTTATGCCGGGGATGAGTGGGATCGAGTTGGGGAAGGAAATCCTGCAGTGCAATCCAGGTCTTCCGGTGGTGCTGACCTCCAACTGGAGCCATGCCCTGGCCGACGAGGGGCAGCACGGCTTCGAGCAGCTGCACAAGCCTTATGCCTTTGACGACATGTCGCGTGTGCTGCGCCAATTGACAGGACGGCGTATGTAGCACTAACGCTCACGGCGCTACGGCGGCGTCACCTCGATCTGGATGGAACTGAAATAGGATGCGAGATCGTCGATGTCCGCCTCACTCAGCGATGGGGCGACCACCGACATCATCTCGTTCTTGCGAGCCCCCGTCTTATAATCCGTGAGCGCTTTCCGGAGGTAGGTTTCCGGTTGCCCGGCCAGGTTGGGCGCTTCCGGAATCTTGGAGAGCCCGTCCAGCCCGTGGCAGGTCTGGCACTGGATGGCCTTTCTCCTTCCCGCCCTGGGATCTCCGGCGTGGGCGCCGGCCGCATAGCCGGCCAGTCCCAGCAGGATCAGCACGCTCCACCGGTATCGCATCCTCATCCTCCCGGCCGACCGCCCCGCCCGGGGCGATCGGCTTCCTGTCCGCATCACCCCTCATTGCCCATAGGAGATCCGGTAGACGGCTCCTGCGAAATCGTCCGACACCAGCAGCGAGCCGTCGGCCAGCACCGCCACATCGACCGGCCGCCCCAGATATTCGCCGTCCGAGGTGAGCCAGCCTTCGGCGAAGACCTCGGTCTTGTCCGCGGTGCCGTCCGGCTTGAGGGAGGTGAACATGATCCGCGCCCCTATGGGCTTCGTGCGGTTCCACGACCCGTGTTCGGCGACGAATATGCCGCCGCGGTACTTCGCCGGAAACTGGGTGCCGCTGTAGAAGGTCATGCCAAGATCGGCCGCATGCGCATCGTATTCGACCTGCGGCAACACCGCGTCTCCCGGTGCCTGCTGATCCTTGTATTCGACGGTGCGAATCTTGCCACCCCCGAAATACGGGAAGCCGAAGTTCAAGCCCGGCTTTTCCGCCCGGTTCAACTCGCCCGGCGGGACATCGTCGCCCATGCCGTCCACCTGGTTGTCCGTGAACCAGAGCGCCTTGTCCTTGGGATTGAAGTCCATGCCGACGGAATTGCGCACCCCCCAGGCATAGACCTCCCGGTTCTTCCCGTCGCGGTCCATGCGGATGATGCCGCCGATCCCCCACTTTTTGTAGAGGTCGAGCTTGTCCGATGCGGGCACGTTGAAGGGCTGCCCGAGCGCGATGTAGAGCTTGTCGTCCGGGCCCACCCGGCACACGCGGGCGGTGTGGTTGTAGCTTTCCTCCTCCTTGGGAATGAGTTCGCCGCCCTTGGCCACCTGGAAGGCGGCGACGTCGGCACCCTCATAGAAGAACTCGGCGGCGGGAAAGGTGAGCACCCGGTTTTGCTCCACGACGAACAGGAATCCGTCCTTCGAAAAGCAGACCCCATTCGGCACCGAGAAGCCGATCGTCGGCGCGAAGACCTTCACTTCGTCGGCGACCCGGTCCTTGTCCCGATCGGTGACCGCGTAGACCTTGGTCTTGCGCGTTCCGACAAAGACAGCCACGCCCTGCGGCCCGACGGCCATGTGCCGGGCATCGGGCACGATGGCATAAAGCGCGATCTTGAAGCCCTGCGGCAGCTTGATCCTCGAAAGGGTCTTGTTGATTGCCGCGGCCTTCGGGCCGGATTGCGGAACAACCGGAATCTCGGTCACGTCGCCGGTGGTCTTGAATTGCTGCAGCTTCTCGAGGTTGCCAGGCGGCTGCGGGTAGTCCTGGGCGCCGACGGGCATCGTCAGGCATGCAACCGCCAAGAAAATCGCGGTGTTCAGACCGGTCTTCATGTTTCCTCCCTTTGTATTGCTCGTTTGGTCATCCCACGGGTTCTGGGCCCGTGTTCTTCGGGCGTCGACCGAAGCACGGCGCCATCAGCCGGATGGACACGGGAACATGCGCGGATTCCGGGCTAATCGGTGGCGACCCGTTCCACCGGTCGGGCGGGGCATCCGAGGGTCGCCAATGCGGCAGAAGCCACTGTCCTCCTGCCGGCTGCGGCCCCAAGGAAAGCCGGCGCATCTTGCCCGGATCGGGAAATACACGGCGCCCCTCGGCGTTATCGCCCGCAGGCGGGCGCCGGTATCGGGGCTCGGCAATTCAGGATCGTCGCAACTGCTCCATGGCTCATCTCCGTTTCATTTCGGGTTCTGAACCGCGCATCGGTGCTTCTCCAGCGTAGTTGCGGGCGTGCCAGACAAACCACACCCACGTGGAGGTAGCGTCGAGAAATTCGGGGTATCACGAACCCTGCATAGCCCGTGGGGGCCTTGCCCCGGCGGTCGGTCTTCCTAACGCCAACGCTGCATTTGACTCCTTTCTCTCACCGATCATTGCCGGCCGCACTCTGTATGCAGTGCCCTTACCTCAATCGATCAAGGCAGGGACGAGCCCATGGCCACGCCGACCGCGTACGAGCAATACATGCTGGAGCTGATCAACCGGGCCCGCGCCAATCCGGCCGCGGAGGCGGCCAGGCAGGGGATCGACCTGAACCAGGGGCTGAGCGCGAACACCATCTTCCCCGCCGCCAAGGCACCGCTTGCCTGGGACATGTCGCTGATCGACGCGGCGCGGGCGCATTCCAAGTGGATGCTCGACACCGACAGCTTCAGCCACACCGGCGTCGGCGGCAGCTCGCCCGGCGACCGCATGACGGACGCCGGCTACGGCTTTTCCGGCAGCTGGTCATGGGGTGAAAACATCGCGATCCGCTGGGGCGCCGGCACCGCCATAACCTCCAGCACGGTGGAGGCGATGGAGAGCGGGCTGTTCAAATCCGCCGGACACCGGACCAACATCCTTGGCGAGAGTTTCCGCGAGGTCGGGATCGGCCTCCAGACCGGCGACTATCAGGGGTCGGCCGGCATGACCGGCACGCAGGATTTCGCCAGGACGGCCGGCATGCCCTTCCTGACCGGCGTCACCTTCGACGACAAGGACGGCGACAATTTCTACGATCCCGGCGAGAGTCTTGGAGTCGTGCTCGTCAAGGCGGTGTCGTCCACCGGGGCCACCTACCAAACCACCAGCTGGGATGCCGGCGGCTATCAGATCGACCTGCCGGCCGGGACCTACAGCGTGTCCTTCTCCGGCGGCGGGCTGGCCGGAACCACGACGAAGACAGCTACCATCGGCAGCGCCAACGTCAAGCTTGATCTGAACCAGGATGCCGGCGCCGCACCGTCGCCACCGCCGACCGCCCCCACCGCCGGTACGACCGAGATCCTGGTAAACGCCAGGGGAACCCCTGCCGGCGGCGTGAATGCGCATTTCACCCTGCTGGTGGACGGCCGGAAGATCGGCGAGGGCAACGCCGGGACGACGGCCAAGGATTTCTCCTTCACCACCACGCTGGCACAGGACCAGGCCCACAAGGTCCAGATTCAGTACGACAACGACGCCGTGATCAATGGCCAGGACCGCTCCCTGTACATCGACAAGGTGACGATCAACCGCGTCGCGGTTTCTCCGACCGATGGCAATGTCGTCTATGACAGGGGCCTTCTCGACGGGAAGGACATGGTTAAGGGTCAAGCCGGCCTGTGGTGGAACGGCACGTTGGTCATCACCGCCGACAAGGGTCTGTTCCCTGCCAGCGCCGTCAAAGGAGCTTATGCGGCCGCCGAGGACGGCACCGCGGACCTGTGGAGCCATATCGCCGCGCGTCACGGCGGCGAGCCGTTCCAGACGGAAACGCCATCAGCCGCGACCGGCTTCGGCGATCCGGAACCCGCGTCATTGCCGGGCCATCTGGCAGTGACGCCGTTCCACCATTTCGACCATCTCCATGACAGCGTGACCTGCTGACCTCCGCCCGGAGGGGGGTGTCGGAGAATGGCCATGTTTCTTGCAACTTGGCGCATGATCCGACCCCGCTCCCCGGCGGACAGCTCCGAGCAGTTCCGCCGCACCGGGAACAGGGTCGTCCAATTTGGCGCTGGCGCCCCCCGCGATCATGATTCGGTGCGAGGGTCGGTCGTCCGTCGGATGGAGCAGCCATGCCTTCTCCCGGACCGGCCGGCGGCGAACCGGCCTGCCGGAAGCGGATCCGCCCGGACCTCCGCCAACCGGACTCTGTCGGACGGGCTGGACCATGCCAGCGCATCGGCACCGGATCTTTGCACCATCACGGTCCGGCCGGCTCCGATCCGCAGACTCCATCCGACGGACACCGCCGCCGCGGCCCGCTGGGAAGACCGATTCCAGGAGCTTTGCGACTTGCTGGTTCCCTCGGCCGGCCACGCGGATACCGTGCAGGGTGAAGTCATCCTGCATTGCAGCGCAGAATAGACGATGAACTCGAACGCAACGGCGACGTCAACTGGGATGCGGATTACCGGAAGATGGCCGCCGCCTTTCTGCATCACATCCGCTCCACCACTCCCCTGCCCGCGTCAGCGCTGTCGGAGCCCGACTGCAGGATCGCCGAGGCAAAGGCCGGGATCGGCGACGACACCGCCCGACTTCGAGCGCTCGCCGTCGACTGGGTGGCATTGAACCCGGCTCCTCTGCACCTGCCGCAGCCGACTTACAGGCGCTGAGGCTGCAGCGTACCCAACGACGGGTCGGCTGCGCGGCTCAGCCTTCGAGGTTCCGGGTGCCCGCAAGGCGTCAAGAAGGCGGTTCCGGCCGGCGGGGACAGTGGGCCGGGAGCGACCTCGAGCGGGTCATCGGCGAACAAGACCGGAAAAGCCCCATGCTCGGCCGCCCCCAGCATGGCGACACACCACTCGGCATAGGCCCAGTTGCGGCCCGTGGATTGGGGCGAACCTATCGTGCCGTCACCTCCTGCTGTGCGACAATGAAGGGTGATAAGACGTCGGCGTTCAGATCGATGCCGAAGCCCGGACCGTCCGGCACCGTAACGGTCCCGTCGCTGTTGACGGCAGGACGGCCGCAGAGATCCAGCAGGGGATTGGGCCCGGCATCGAATTCGAGGAACGGATAGCCTCCGGCAGCACCGCCGCTGCGCAGCGCGGGCAGGGTCGCGGTCAGGTGAAGGGCCGCCTGGAAGTTCACGACGCCGCCCCAGACATGGGGAACGACCGGCCGGTCGTATAGCTCTGCCAGGGCCGCTACCCGTCCGACACCCGTCAACCCGCCGCAGACGGCGATGTCCGGCTGCAGCACGTCCATGCAGCCGGCCTCCAGGAAGGGACGGAAGGCACGGGCATCCGTGAAGGTCTCTCCGCCGGCCAGTGCGGGCGTCATGAGGCCGGAGAGCATGCGGTATCCTTGCAGGTCGCCCGGAACTGTGGGTTCCTCCACCCAGAGCAGACCGGCTTCCCGCATGTTCGATACGGCGGCCAGCGCTGCCCGCGGCGCGTAGGATTGGTTGAAATCCAGCATCAGCGTGCCGTCCGGTCCCATCAGTCGTCGTACGGCGTCGACGACGGCCGCGTCGTCCGCCGGGGCGAAGCCGCTGCGCAGCTTGATCGCCTTGAATCCCGCCCGGAGATAGCCCTCCACCTCGCGTTCGAAGTCACGGTAGGGATGGCCGCCGGGCTTAAAGAAGGGACCGCTGGCGTAGGCGGCCACCCGGTCCCGCACGGCACCGCCCAGCAGCGTGCTGACCGGAATGCCGCGCAGGCGCGCCGCAAGATCGTGCAGCGCCATGTCGACTGCGGCCACGGCGCCCATCGCTCCGCCAGCGCGCATCTCCTGCCAGAGCCGGCCGATCTGCTGGGGATCCTGCCCGAGAAGGCGGGGGGCCAGGCGTGTGGCGATGGTGGCATGATCGGCCGCAGGGGTATGCCATGCCTCGCCCCAGCCGGATCGGCCGTCGCGGTCCACGATCTCGACGAACAGGGTCTCGCGGCGGTCGAAGGACACCAGCGCGTTGCCGATGACCTCGGGCAACGGGGCGACCAGATGATAGAGGCGGACGGCGGCGATGCTCATGCCTTGCTTTCCTGTGCGTTTTCCTGAGCGGAACGTGATGCGGGGACGACACCGCCGCGCATCATGTCGCGCATAAGATGGCCGAGCAGCAGGATCGCGCAGGCCGTCAGCGCCATCGCGCCGGCGAGGACCAGCTGCGCGCCGCCGAAGCCACCGGTGGCATCCCGCACCCAGCCGATGATGGTGGGGCCGAAGAAGCCGCCGGTGCTACCGACCGAGTTGATCAGCGCGATGCCGGCCGCGGCCGCGGTGCCGGTCAGAAGGGTGGTGGGGAAGATCCAGATGTTTGGCGAGGCGCCGCCAATGCCGGCCGCCCCGATGGTCAGTCCGACCAGTCCGGTCAGTGGATCGCTGCTGAGTGCCGCGAGGACGAAGCCCGCGGCGCTGACCAGGAATGGCCCGGCCGCGTGCCAGACACGCTCGCCGGTGCGGTCGGCGTGGCGGCCCACCAGCAGCATGGCCAGCGCCATGAAGGCGGAGGGAATGGCGGCGACGAAGCCGGTCTGCACGGTGCTAAGGCCGAAGGCCTTGACGAACTGCGGCATCCATATGGCGATCCCCGTGGTGCCCATGACGAGGCCGACCGCGATCAGGCACATCAGCAGGACGCGGGGATCGCGGACGGCGCGACCGACGGTGAAGCGTTCCGTCTTCTCCTGGGCCGCGCGCTCGGCGTCCAGCCGGGCCGACAGCCAGCGGCGCTCGTCCTCGGCCAGGAAGCCGGCCTTCTCGGGCGAGGAAGGAAGGAAGAGGGCGACGACGACGCCCATGACGATGGCGGGCATGGCTTCCAGGATGAACATCCACTGCCAGCCGGCCAGACCGTTCCAACCGTTCAGATGCTCGATGATCAGGCCAGAGACGGGCGCACCGATGACCGACGACAGCGGCACGGCGATGTTGAAGGTTCCGAACATGCGGGCGCGGTATTCCCGCGGGAACCACAGCGTCATGTAGAAGATCATGCCGGGAAAGAAGCCGGCCTCGGCGGCGCCCAGCAGGATGCGCACCAGATAGAAGCTGCCGGGGCTCCAGACCAGCGCAGTCGCCGCCGAGAGCAGCCCCCAGGTGATCAGGATCCGGGCGATCCACAGCCGCGCGCCGTAACGCACGAGCAGCAGGTTGCTGGGAACCTCACACAGGACGTAGCCGAGGAAAAAAATGCCAGCACCGAAGCCGAACGCGGACGCAGAAAAGCCCAGGTCCTGGTTCATGGTCAACGCGGCAAAGCCGATGTTCACGCGGTCAAGAAAGGCCGCGAAATAGCAGACCATCAAAATCGGCAGGATGCGCCATCCCACCTTGGCGATGACGTCGGATCGCTCTTTCATCTTGGTTTCCTCCGAGTTACGCAGACTTCGCCACGCTTTGCCTGGATGTCCAAGAGTGTCCGTTCATTGGCATTGATAATCAAATAGGATGTACTTAACATCTGATATTGGAAAAACTGATGCCAGCAAAACGAACATGCGGATCACCATCGCGCAGTTGGAGGCCTTCTTCTGGACCGCGCAGCTGGGCTCCGCACAGCGGGCGGCCGAGCACCTCAACCTGGCGCAGCCCACGCTGTCACTGCGCCTGAAGGATCTGCGGGAAGCCCTGGGAAGCGACGTGCTCGAACGGACGGGGCGCGGTCTGCGGCTGACGCCGGAAGGGCGCCTGCTGCTGCCGCGGGTCTCCGCGATCATGACCGAGCTGCGGGCCATCGGCGGACAGGACGAATCCCGGACCGTCGCCGGGCGCGTCCGGGTCGGCCTGGCCGAGGGCTTCGCCGTCACGTGCCTCTCGCCCCTGCTGGCCGGGCTTCAAGTGGATCATCCGAAGCTGCAGCCGGAATGGGTGGTGTCCACCAGCACGACGTTGGAGGACGCCCTGCTGCGTGACGCGCTGGACGTGGCGGTTCTGCTCAACCCAATCGGCGACGAGCAGCTCCACCTCCAGCCGCTCGGCGCCCAGCCGACGAGCTGGGTTATTCCGAAATCCTGGGGGCAGACCGGTCCGCTGACGCCGCGGGATCTGTGGTCGCAGCCGATCTTCTCTAACCCTCCCCCTTCGGCCATGCACCGGCAGATCAGTGGCTGGTTCGCGACGGCAGGCCTCTTTCCCAGCCGTCTCAGCACCTGCACCAGCGTCGCGGTGATCGCGGAGTTGGTGGCCAGCGGGGTCGGCGCCGGGCTGCTTCCCATCCCGATGGCGCAGCGGTTCATCGCGCTGGGCCAAGTCCAGTTGGTGGCGTCTGATCCCCGGGTGGAGAATGGCCGGCTTTTCATCTGCTATCGAACCGGCGTCAACGATCCCAAAGTGGCTGCGGTCGCGCGATCCATCGCCCAGGTGATGCGGCGGATCGATTATGTCGACAACTGACCGGTTGTGTCAGGATTCGTACCACAGGGTGAATGAGGGCAAGACGACGCCGTGAGTTGCATCGCGTGGACTATGCGACAGCGAGCTTTGTCGCGATAACTGAGCCTGCGTGCAGCATGCTTCGATTTCCCGACAGGCTCACGCCGCGACAGTCGCTGCCTGCCAGTCGACCCTGGCCTGCGCCCGGAAGGTGCGCAGGGTGCGACGGGTGAGGTGGTCCCCGTTTCCCGGACAGTCGGATAAGCTTGGTTCGCCGAGGAAGAAGGACGGACCCGATGACGGGGAAACGGAAGCGGTATTCGGCAGAGTTCAAGCCGAAGGTGGCGCTGGAGGCGATCCAGGGGCGAGTTGACGGTGTCGCAGTTGGTCTCCAAGGACGGCGTATACCAGACGCTGATCAACGCCTGGAAGAAGCGGGGATGGCCGGTTATTTTCCGGCAAGGCTGAAGCCGCTGCGACCTGACCATCGACCGCCCCGATCAGGTGTGGTGCAGCGACATCACCGACATTCCCATGCGCCGCGGCTCTCTGTACTTGGTGGCGGTGATGGACTGGGCATCGGGCAAGGTCCTGAGTTGGCGTCTGTCGAACACCATGGAGGTCGAGTTCTGCATCGAAGACGTGGAGGAGGCGATGGCGCGGCACGGCCGGCCGGACATCTTCAACACCGATCAGAGAAGCCAGTTCACCAGCCCACGTTTCACCGGCCTCTTGACCGCTGCTGGCATTCGGGTGTCGATGGACGGGCCCGGCCGGTGGATGGACAACGTCTTCATCGAACGGCTGTGGCGATCGATGAAATACGAATGCGTCTACCTCCACGCCTTCGAAACGGGCAGCAAGGCCAGAGCCGGGATCAGTCGCTGGATCGATTGCTACAACGACGAACGCCCGCACTCGGCGCTCGGCGGCAGAACCCCGGCAGAGGCCTACCAGGGCACACAGGACCAGATCAGATTGGCGGCGTGACACGAACCTGAGCCAAGCTTATTCCAGCCGCCAAACTGTCCGGGAAACGGGGACCAACTCACACGTCAGCTTGACACCTCCCCCCGTTTTACCAGAAGGCCTCCGGCAGCAGCCACCACCCGACCTATTTTCCCATGCCGCTCATCAGCACGTATTTCACCTGCACATACTCTTCGATCCCAAAATGACTGCCTTCGCGGCCATAGCCTGACTGCTTCACCCCGCCAAACGGCACCGACGCAGTTCCAACGGCGCCGGAATTCAGGATGACCATACCCGCTTCCAGATCGCGCGATAGGCGGAGAAACCGGCCGGCATCGCGGGTGTAGGCGTAGGCCACCAGCCCATACTCGGTGTCGTTGGCCCGCTGGATCACCTCGTCCTCGCGGTGGAAGCGGTAAATGGGAAAGACCGGCCCGAAAATTTCCGTTTGGGCAATCCGGAACGCGTCATCCACCCCGGTGAGGATGGTCGGCTCGTAGAACAGGCCGCCGCGGGCATGCGGCTTCCCACCGCTGCGGACGGCCGCTCCCCGCTCGACGGCGTCGGCCACCAGGGCGCTCACCTTGTCGATAGCCGACTGGTTGATCAGCGGGCCGACCACGAAATCGCTCTGCAGTCCCTGGTCGACCCGGATCGACGCGACCCTGTCCGCCAGCAGATCGACGACGCGGTCGTGAACGCCATCCTGTACATAGATGCGGTTCGGCGAGATGCAGACCTGCCCGGAGTTGCGCAGTTTGGCGGCCACCAGTCCCTTCACCGCCTCCTCGATGTCAGCGTCGTCGAAGATGATGAAGGGAGCGTTGCCGCCAAGTTCCATCGTCATCGTCTTGAGCGTTTCCGCACTGTTCCTGGCGAGGAGCCGGCCGATGCCCGTCGATCCGGTGAACGAGATCTTCCGGATGCGCGGATCGCTGGTGAAGGCCTCGCCGATGGCCCTGGGGTCGCCGGTCACCATCTCGAACACGCCTTCGGGAATGCCGGCCAACCGTGCGTATTCGAGCAGCTTGTAGGCGGTGAGAGGCGTCAGTTCCGACGGCTTGATGATCATCGTGCAACCCGCCGCGAGTGCGGTCGCGACCTTTCGCGTGATCATCATGAAGGGGAAGTTCCAGGGCGTGATCGCCGCGGTCGGGCCGACCGGCTCCTTGACCACCATCACCGCGGCGTCGTTCGCGTGCGTCGGGATGGTGTCGCCATAGACGCGCTTGGCTTCCTCGGCATACCATTCGATGAAACCGAGCCCATAGTCGATCTCCCCCATCGCTTCGGTCAGGCATTTGCCGTTTTCCCGGACCATGGTTTCGGCGAACGCCTGCTTGTCCGCCCGGACGAGGTCGAACCAGCGGCGCAGGATGTCGCCGCGCTCTTTCGCCAGCCTGCGGGACCACGGCTTGAACGCCTCGCAGGTCCGGCCGATGGCAGCCCGCACCTCGTCGATGCCCATATCCGGCGCCTTGCCGACCAGCGAGCCGTCGGCAGGATTGTAGACCTTGATCATGACTGTTCTTCCCACATTCCGAAATGCTGCGCCGGAGAGCGCCGATAAACCGCGATCAAGCCGGCAATTGCCGGCGCGCCGCCCGTCGGGCAGCCTGTTCTTCCAGGTAGCGATCGACCGAGAGCGCATGCTCCGGCGACAAATGCGCCAGCGTCTGAAGCGCCGCCGTCGCGTCGAGGCAGCCCGCCAGATCGCTGCGCTCCGACATGCGAAGAAGTCGCTTGGTGTAGCGCAGGGCCGGCGCCGAGTTCCGCGCGATCTCGTCCGCCAGGGCGCGGGCGCGATCCATCAGCCCGTTGGCTGGAACGATCTCCGACACCAACCCGTAGTCGAGCGCTGTGCCGGCGTCGATGATCCGGCCGGTGAAGGCCAGTTCCGCCGCGCGGACCTGCCCGATCGCCCTGGGCAGGAACCACGCGCCACCGATCCCCGACACCAGTCCCAGCCTGACGAAGGTCTCCGCAAAGGTGGCGGACGGCGACGCGATGCGCAGATCGCACATGCAGGCGAGATCGAGGCCAGCCCCCATCGCCGGACCGTTCACTGCCGCGATGACCGGCACCTCCAGCCCGTAAAGGGCGAGCGCGAGGCGTTGCAGCGTGCGCCGATAGCGCTCCCCGATGTCAATTGGCCCACCGGCCATCAGTCCCTGATGCGACTGCATATCCTTGACGTTGCCGCCCGCGCAGAAGGCCGGTCCGGCGCCGGTCAGGATCGCCACGTGGACTCTGTTGTCGGCATTGATGGCCTCGATGGCCGCAATGAAGTCGTCACACTGCTCCGGCCGCGAAAGAGCGTTGCGGGTTGCAGGCTCGTCCATCGTCAGGAGGACGAGTCCGCCTTCCCGTTCGATCCTCAGAAATGGGCGTATCACGATGTTGCTCCGGTGAAGACCACGGAATCCGACATGAGCGCGTCCACCTCCGCTTCGGCGAAGCCGAAGCGTTGCAGGACCACGCGCGAATCCTGACCCGTGAGGGGTGGTGGTGCGGTCGGCCGCGCCGCGCCGGGGGTGCCCAGCGCGAAGCCCGGGGTGCGGAAGCGGCCTGCCCGCGGGTGATCCAGTTCGATCTCGATGCCACTGGCCGTATACTGTTCGGTGCCGGCGACTTCAGCGTAATCGGCGACCGTGGCGGCGACGATGTCGGCCTCCCACAACAGCGGCAACCACTCGGCGGATGTCCGCCGGCGGAAAAGCGGCTGAAGTACGGCAAGCAGCGCCGGCCGTTCGGCGACGCGCCCGGCGTTCGTCGCGAAGCGGGGATCCGCGACGAGATCAGGACGTCCGACGAGGTTGCAGAGCGCTTGCCACCGGCGATCCTGGTAGGCGGCGACCATGATCCAACCGTCGCGGGTCGGCAGCGCCTCGTTCACCGCGGCGTAGGGAGCGGCGCTGCCCGTCGGCTCCGGCACCGTGCCAGAGTTGAGATAGGCGGCAAGGTTCAGTTGCTGGAGCATCAGCATGGAATTGTACAGGCTGACGTCGAGATGTCCGCCTTCTCCCGTCGCATCGCGCCGCCGCAGGGCAGCCAGGATCGCGACCGTCGCAAACAGTGCGCCCGTCATGTCGGCCAGTGGCAGCGGCACCTTTCCGGGCCCGCCGTCTGGGGCCGAGATCCCCGCCATCAGCCCGGTGACCGCCTGGATGATCCCATCCACGCCGGGGCGGCCGGACCATGGCCCGGTCTGCCCGTAGGCGGAGAGCGAACAGGTGATGAGGTCCGGCTTGACCGCGGACAGCGACGCATGGTCGATGCCGAGGCGGGCGGTGACGCCAGGGCGGAAATTCTCCAGGACGACGTCGGTCCGCTCCACCAGTCGGCGGATCACCCCGGCCGCCTCCGGCCGTTTGAGGTCGATGCTGAGGGCCAGCTTGTTCCGGTTCGCCGTCAGAGCGGTCAGGCTTTCGCCGTTCTGCCAGGGCGGACCGAGCCGCCGCGCAAGTTCGCCGCCTGGAGGCTCGATCTTGACGACGGTCGCGCCCATGTCCGCAAGCCACATCCCGCAGACCGGTCCGGCGATCAACTGGCCGAAATCGAGAACGGTGAGTCCGGTAAGAGACTGTGCGAGCATAGGATTCAATGACTCCATGGACATGGGCGGTATCGCCCCGTGATGGTGTCCATGTGCCGCCGATTGCGCTTCCGCCACAATCGAGTAATCTTGCGCAACTGTTGAGGAAACCTGCACGGTCGATCATGAGAGACCTGCCTCCGCTGAATGCGCTCCTGGCGTTCGAGATCGTCGCGCGCACGGGCAGCGTCCGGGCGGCCGCGGATGAGTTGCTGGTGACGCCGAGTGCCATCAGCCGGCAGATCCGTCTGTTGGAGGAGCATTTCGGCGTCGCGCTGTTCGCCCGTCAGGGTCGTGGTCTGACCATGACCTCTGTCGGTGCCGCCTATTACGAGCGGGTCACCAGCCACTTCGACGGATTGCGTAAGGCCAGCGCGCTTCTTCACGCGTCGTCCGGGCGGGCTGTACTGAAGCTACGCTCCTACACGACTTTCGCGACACGCTGGTTGCTGCCCCGCCTGTCGCATTTCCAATTGGCCCATCCGGAAATCGATGTCCGTCTGACGACGGAATCCCTATGGAGCGACTTGGGCGACTTCGATGCGGCCATCCGGCTCGGCGACGGGCAATGGCCCGAGCATCGTGCCGTCCCGCTGGTGCCGAACATACTGCGCCCGGTCTGCAGCCCGGCTCTGCTGAAAGGATCGGAGGCGAAAGACGCCTCCTGGCTGGCCCGACAAACGCTGCTCTTTGTCCGCGCCCGCCCCGACGATTGGGCACTCTGGTGCGATGCCGCCGGCATCGACATGACCGGGCTCAAGCGCCGCAGGGAACTGGAAAGTTCCGCCCTGGCCTATCAGGCGGCGCTCGAAGGGCATGGGGTGGCTCTGGCGCAACTCGTGCTCGTCGAGGACGAGTTGGCGGCCGGCGATCTGGTGGCGCCGATCGCGTTCGCGCTCGATCGCCGAAACGTCACCTACTATCTGGTGTCCGATGTCCGGAGCCAGAAACGCACCGTCCTCGATCAACTCCAGCGCTGGTTGACGTCGGTCGACGCCGCCTAGCGGATCGGAAGCTCGACCGTCACATCCGCGGCCCCGCCCACCGCGTCTCCGGAGATTGTTTCCCTCAGGTCAACAGTTGCGCGATTTTACTTGCTGGTCGGTCTGCGCGATTTTCATTACCGTCCGCGAAGACAGAGCCGCCGTGGCTCCGTGGACAAATCCACTGCCGGTCCGGAGCGCGCCCGGAATCCAAGGCGCGGATGTCCAAGCCAGACTTTGATCGCCCAGGAAAATACAGCTCCGAAGACCCCTGGGGACCGGAACGAAAGCCATGCCGTTCGCAACGGAGGAGCCTTTCGGCCCGCCCCCGAACCATGAGCGGTCACCGTCACGAACAATCCGCATTCTGAAACACCGGATGCGCAGGGGAGGAACCGAAATGGTCCAATCGCGGCCACCGAATATGCTGTCGATCGTTTTCTCATCCAGCCTTGGAACCATGCTGGAATATTATGATTTCTTCGTCTACGTCGCCCTTACGGCAACCTTCACCAGGCTCTTCTTCCCAACAGAGGATCCAGCGGTGGGCGCTCTGGTCGGCGCCGCGGGCTTCGGCGCGGCGTTCCTCGCGCGACCGATCGGCACGCTCATCTTCAGTCCGATGGCGGATCGGGTCGGACGGAAGAAGACCTTTGTCGTGACCCTGACGCTGATGGGGGCGGCGACGTTCCTGATGGGGTGCCTGCCGAGCTATGCCACCGCCGGCGTCGCCGCCCCTGCCGCGCTGCTCGCTCTGCGCGTCGTGCAGGGTATCGCACTGGGCGGCGAATATGGCTCGGCGGCGGTGTACGTGATGGAACACGCCCCAGCCCGACGGGCCGGACTCTACACCAGCGTGCTGCAAGGCACCGCCGGGGTCGGGCTGCTCATCGCCCTTGTCATCGTCGCCGCCCTCAAGACCAGCCTTAGCGCCGAGATGTTCGATCTGTGGGGCTGGCGGATACCGTTCCTTTTGTCGGCACCGATCGTCATCGTGGCGACTTTCATCCGATTGAAGATGACGGAGACGCCGGTCTTCCTGGAACTCAAGCGATCCGGAACGCTCTCCGCGTCGCCCCTCGCGGAATCCTTGACGAGCCGGGCAGCCTGGAAGGGAATCCTGCTGGCGATCTTCGGCGCGCAGGGCGGGACATCGGTCGCATTGTACACGTCGGTGGTCTACATGCTGTATTTCCTGCAAGGCGTCCTGAAGGTCGACAGCATGCAGGCCAACATGTGCGTCGCGGTCGCGGTGCTGGTGACCGCGCCGCTGTTCCCGGTTTTCGGCGGACTTTCGGACCGGATCGGCCGTGCCAGGACCATGCTGATCGGCATCGTCTCCTGGATGATCACCGCCTATCCGGCCTTTTCCGGCATTGCGGCGGGTGCCGAGACGGGCTCGTGGACCCTCGTCACCGTTCTCATCACGGCGCTGGCCGCGCTGACGGCGATGATCATGGCCCCCCTCCCCGCTTTTATTTCGGAATGCTTCCCGCCGCAGAGCCGCACGACAGGCTTTGGTTTGGCGCAACAGGTCGGCAATGTCATGTTCGGCGGGTTTTTGCCGCTGATCTCGCTGACGCTCGTTAACTGGACGGGCAATCCGCTTGCCGGCGTTGGATACTCCATCGCGTCCCTGATCCCCTGTGCGGTGGTCACCTACTGCTGGGCGATGAAGGCAGAGAAGGGGAGAAATGCGACCAAGGCTGCACCTCCGATCAAGGCTCAGACCCACTCGATGGGATGAAGTCCTGTGCTGCTATCGGTCGGGGCGAAAGCGACCAGATAGCGCAGCGATTTCGGCAGAAAGACAATCAGGACGGGGATCTGGCCTGAAGTGGCGGCCAGGGCGGTCGGGGCGGAGGAATGCGGACCTCCGCCCTGCCCTTGAGGGTGCCTCGGGCCATCGGCGCGTCCAGCGTGGCGCCGATGGTCCCTGTAGGTGGACATGCTATGATGCCGGTGGCGTTCAGGCGGACGCGGTCCGCAACTGGTGTCCCAGGAAGAAGCGCAGCATCTCCGCCGTGGCGTCTGGACCCTGCGGGTCGGTGTAGGAGCCGCTGGGGCTCCCACCCGCCCAGGCATGTCCGGCGCCATGGATGGCCCACAGCTCGCACAGCGCCCGGCCGGAAGGGGCGGTGTGCAGGGTTCGGCTGTAGGAACGCCGGCCGGGGGCTTCGCCATGTTGCACTTCAGTGTCGAGGCCGGCCGCGGCGGCCGTCGCGCGGGCGGCCACATGATCGCCGTTTCGCGGGTGGACGACAGTATCGCGATCGCCGTGGAAGATGATGGTGGGTACAGGTTGGCGGGCACCCGCTCTTCCTGCTCGTGCCCTGCCTGTGGCTCCGCCGTCGCCCTGGCGCATGGCGGCGAGGGCGGAGGGAAGATCGTGTGCGGCGCCGGCAGGCAGGCCGGAATGCACGCCGACCGCCGCATAGAGGTCGGGATAGGCTTCCCCCATGATGGCCGCGGCGGCACCGCCGGCCGACAGCCCGGCGATGTAAACCCGGTTCGGGTCGATGGGGTGGTCGTGGATGATCCGGCGGGTGATCCCGGCCAGCAGGTCGGGCTCCCCATGTCCGCGGCGCTGATCTTCGGGTTTGAACCAGTTCCAGCAGCGCTGGGCGTTGGCCGAGGCCGGCTGTTCGGGGTAGGCGACGTAAACGCCGTGCCGCTCGGCGAAGGCGTTCATCCTGGTCCCTGCGGAGAAATCGTCGGGCGACTGGGTGCAGCCGTGCAGCATCACCACCAAAGGACGCAGCCCGTCGCCGCGGTTGGCCGGCACATAGAGCTTATAGGCCCGCGTCCCCGCTGCCCCGCTGTGGGACGCCGTCGCGAAGGACGCGCCATCCGGCAGCGGTTCGGCGGGCAGGCGCGGCGCACCGGTTCCGCCTAGCAATCCCGTCGGCTGCAGGCGCGCGGCAAGGCCGCGCAGGGTCTCGCCCAGGCCGGTCCTCGCGCCCTTTCCTGACCGGCCTCCCGGCATCTTGCCGGCCGGTCGCGCGCGGTCCGAGGTGTCGCTGCGAGCCTGCGGTCCGGGAGCAGCATCGAGGTTCACGAACTCTCCCTCCAGCAAAGTCGGGTCTGGCACGGTGGCCGGAGTTGCCGCAGGTTCGGTCGCGCCCTCTCCGCGCAGCAGGCGCTGGACCAGACCGGTCGCTTCGGCGAGCCGGCCGGCGCGGGTCAGGCGGGCGACCTCGTCCATGCCGGGCGGAAAGCCGGTGGGGCGTGTTTGGGACATGTGGGTGCTTTCTCGGTTCGGGGATGACGCCGGCATCGGCTCTGCGGGACGCATCAGCGGATGCGGTCGGCGAGCGCCGCCTTGACGGCGGCCGGCGCATGGAGCGCGCCAAGTACGGTCAGCGTGGCGATGGTGGCGCGGGCAAGCTCGGGCGTCACGTCCTGGGCGATGGCGGCAAGCCCGAGGACGCGGATATCCAGCATCCGCCCCTCGGCCTGTACGGCTTCCAGGTCGGCGCGGCTGAAATGACGAAGGCCCAGATCGACGCTCTTTCGCGTCACCGATTGGCGGACCACGTCAGCGTGTTTGTCGACTTGGTTGCGGATGGCAGTGCGGATGAAGTCGGTGCGGTTCGAATAAAACCCCTCCTCCACCAACAGGTCGATGTGACCCAGGTCGACGTAGCCGAGATTGATCGTGATCTTCTCGCTGTCTCCGGCTTTCGGCCGCAGGTCTCGCGCCACGTCGCTCATGGTCGTCCATCCTTCCACCATCTGTATGGATGGTAAATGGATGGCGCATGCCTGCCGTTCAAGCCCAGTCCCGATGTTTTCGGAAGGCCGTCGGCTTGCAACCCCCGCCGCCGAGGGTCGCCTGACGCAGAGCAATGAAAAAGGGGAGCCCGAACGCTCCCCTTTCTCCGTCATTTCACGAGTGGGCAGCCGCTGGCCTTCGGGTCGATGTAGGCCTGCGTACCGGGGATCTTCTTGATGATCTTGAAGTAATCCCAGGCGTATTTGGATTCGGCCGGTGTCTTGACCTGTGCCAGATACATGTCGTCGAAGACGCGGCCGTTATCGGCGATCTTCGCCTCCTTCATCATCATGTCGGTGACCGGCATGCTGCGCATCTTGGCAGCCACCTTGTCGGCATCGTCGGTGCCGATTTCCTGCACGGCCTTCAGGTAATGGCGGACCGCCGAATACACACCGGCCTGGTTCATCGACGGCTTGCGGCCGGTTCGTTCCTCGAACTTTTTCGACCAGGCGCGGGTCTCGTCGTTCATGTCCCAGTAAAAGGAGTTCGCCAGCATCAGCCCCTGCGAGGTCTCCAGCCCGAGCGCCTTGATGTCGTTGATGTTCAGCAGCAGGCCGGCCAAGGTCTGCCCACTCTGGGGAATGCCGAATTCGGCGGCCTGCTTGACGCCGTTGATGGTGTCGCCGCCGGCATTGGCGAAGGCGACGACGTCGGCGCCGGATGCCTGAGCCTGAAGCAGGTAGGAGGAGAAGTCGGATGCGCCCAGCGGATGACGCACACTGCCCTTGATCGTCCCGCCGAGCTGCTTGACCGTGTCGGCCGCTTCGGCCTCCAGCGAATGGCCGAAGGCGTAATCGGCGGTGATGAAGAACCAGCTCTTCCTGCCCTGCTCGACCAGCGCGCGGGCGGTGGCAGAGGCGACGGCATGGTTGTCCCAGGTCCACTGGAAGCCGTAGGGGCTGCAATCCTTGCCCGTCAGATCGGTCGAACCTGGACCGGACATCAGGAACAGGCGCTTCTTGTCCCGTGTGATCCCCTGCACGGCCAGCGCGGCGGCCGAATTCGGCACATCGGCGATCACGTCCACCTTTTCCGTATCGATCCACTGGCGGGCGAGGTTGGCGGCGATGTCCGCCTTGTTCTGGTGGTCGCCGACGATGATCTCGATCTTCGTGCCGTTGATGGCGTTGCCGAACTCCTCGGCGGCCATCCTTGCGGCCACCGCCGATCCTTCGCCGTTGATGTCGGCATAGATGCCGGAGCGGTCGGACAGCATGCCGATCTTGATGACAGAGTCGGACATCTGGGCCTGGGCCTGGATCGGGGCCGAACCCACGGCCAGCGTGGCGAAGGCGACGCCGGCGAGAAGGAACTTGCGCATCTTTCACTCCCAATTCTGACAGTTCTTGGTGATTGGGGCGGTCGCCGGCGACGGCGCCGCCCGGAGGGTAGCGGGATGTGGGCTCAATGAGTGGTGTAGCCGCCGTCGACGGGAAGGACCGCGCCGGTGATTGATGCCGCGGCGTCGGAACAGAGGAAGGCGATGGCGGCGGCGACCTCCTCCGGGCCAATCAACCGGCCGGTCGGCATCTTCTCCAGGAACACCGCCTTCAGGACCTGATCCTCGGGCAGGCCGGTGACCTGCGCCTGCTGGGCGATCTGCCGTTCGATGATCGGGGTCAGCACCGTGCCGGGACACACCGCATTGCAGGTGATGCCATGACCGGCGACCTCGATCGACACCGACTTGGTCAGGCCGATGATGCCGTGCTTGGCGGCGACATAGGCCGGCTTGTGCGGGGCGCCGACCATGCCCAACACGGAGGCCGTGTTGACGATGCGCCCCCAGCCCCGCCCCCGCATCGCCGGCACAGCCGCCTTGATCGTGTGGAACGCGGCGCTGAGATTGACCGCCAGCAGCAGGTCCCATTTGTCGTCAGGAAACTCGTGCAGGGCGGCGACATGCTGGATGCCGGCATTGTTCACCAGGATGTCGATCGGTCCCAGCAGGTTCGCGGCCTCCGCCATCATGGCGCGGGCCTCCTCTGGCCGGCTGAGATCGGCGCCTGAATAGACGATCCGGGTCCCGCTCCGCTCCGCGATCTCGGCACAGGTCCGGTCGATCTCCGCACGGTCGCCGAAGCCGTTGACCATCACATGGCAGCCCCGGCCGGCCAGTTCCCGCACGGTCGCCAGCCCGATTCCGCTGGTGGAACCGGTAACCACGGCGTTTCTGTTCTGCATCTATCGGTCCTTGATATGGGAAATGGGGCGGTTCAGAACGCCACCTGATCGGCGCCCTTGAGGTGGAGCATGGCGCGCGCCTCTTCCGGGGTGGCGACCTCCAGCGATAGCTCCTCCAGGATGCGGCGGATTTTCGCCACCTGCTCGGCGCTGTTCCGCGCCAGCCGGCCCTTTGCAAGATAGAGGCTGTCCTCAAGCCCGACCCGGACATTGCCGCCCATCACCGCGGCCATGGTCGTGAAGGGAATCTGATGGCGGCCGGCGGCCAGCACAGACCATTCGTAATCCTTGCCGAACAGGCGGTCAGCGGTTTCGCGCATGAAGACGAGGTTGCGCTCCTCCGCCCCGATGCCGCCCAGGATTCCGAAGATCGTCTGGATGAAGAGCGGCGTCTTCACCAGCCCGCGATCGAGGAAATGTGCGAGATTGTACAGATGGCCGACGTCATAGCATTCGAACTCGAAGCGCGTGCCACAGCCTTCACCGAGATGTTCCAGAATATAGGCGATGTCCCGGAAGGTGTTGCGGAAGATGAAGTCGTCGGTGCTGCGCAGATAGGGCTCTTCCCAGTCGTGCTTCCAGTTCTTGTAACGGTCGGCCAGAGGGAAGATGCCGAAGTTCATCGATCCCATGTTGAGCGAGCACATTTCCGGCTGGGCCTGCAGCGGGGCTGCAAGTCGTTCCTGAACCGTCATGTTGAGCGAGCCGCCGGTGGTGATGTTCAGCACCGCATCGGTCGATTGTTTCAGCCGCGGCAGGAACTGCATGAACACCGCCGGATCCGGTGTCGGCTGCCCGGTGCGGGGATCGCGGGCGTGCAGGTGCAGGATCGCCGCCCCGGCTTCGGCCGCACCGACCCCCTGCTCGACGATCTCGTCGGGCGTGACCGGCAGGGCGTCCGACATGGTGGGTGTGTGGATCGAGCCCGTCAGCGCGCAGCTGATGATGACTTTCTTGCCTGATGCGGCCATGCAAGGCCCTCCTGTGTGAGTCCGCCCGTCAGGGTTGCGGACGATTGAAGATTGAACGTCGCCGAGCGGCTGCGGCGGCGGCTACCGGCGTTCCAGGCCATCCAGCCGTTGAAGATGCGTGGCAAGGGTGGTGGCGACCTCCTCCCGCTGCGCTTCCGTCCAGGTCCGGAAGCCCACGCCTGCCTTCATGCCCAGCCGCCCTGACGCGACCAGATCGCGCAGAAGGGGCAATGGACCGGGACTGCGGTCGAGATCGGGCAGGACATGCTCATGAACCGCGAGCGTCAGGTCGGTGCCGACAAGATCGGCATTTTCCAGCGGTCCCAGCACGGCGAGCCGCCGGCCGAAACTCGCCTTGACCACGGCATCGACTGTTTCGGCATCGCACACGCCGTTCTGGACCAGGGCAATCGCCTCGCGCCAGAGCGCGTGCTGCAGGCGATTGCCGATGAAACCGGGAACATCCTTACGGACATGCACCGGCGTCTTTCCGATGGACGTCAGCAGGCCCATCATCGCTGTGATCGCGGCATCGCTGCTGTCCTTGGTCTGGATCACCTCGACTAGCGGGATCAGATAGGGCGGGTTCCACCAATGGGTGCCCATGGCGCGGGTCTTGTCGGAAAGCGGCTCCATGATCCGCGTGATTGGGATCACCGACGTGTTGCTGGCCAGAAGCGCGTGGGATGGCGCCTCCGCTTCGATCGCCGCGACGATGCGTTGTTTGAGGGCGAGGTCCTCCGGCACCGCCTCGATAACGATGTCGGCGCTGGCAACGGCCCCCGCCAGCGTTTCGTGCAGGTCGATCAGGTCGGCGGCCGCGACGTCTTCCCCCAAAACCTGCAGATTGCGGCGGATATGGTCGGGGATCGCGGACCGCCGTTCGGCATCGGGTTCCTGGATGGCGACGCGATGTCCGGCGGCGGCAAAGGCCTGTGCGATCCCGTGCCCCATCAGTCCGCCGCCGATGATCGCGATGCGCTGGTTTGTCATGGCGCGTGCATATCCCCCTTTGCCTGACCTGAAGCCTGTGCCCCACCACCCTATTCCTGCCAAGGCCCACAGGATCGCGTGGCGGATTGTTCAGATGGCGTGCATTTTGGAAGGGATGGCTAGCAACACGCGTGCCATACGGGTAACTATTTGAAAGAAAATAATATTTTCAAAGAGACGCTCAACATGCGGGGGCGCAGGATTCAGCGATCGCTGACAGTCGACTGGCGCAAAGTGCGGAACACGGCTGCAAATCAGCACTTTCCCCGTGTTCACTTTTCTGACAGACAATGTACGACATATTGACAATCAGTGACGCCAAGGAGCATGGCATGCAGAAGGATCCGGCCGGTCATTTCGCTGCGGCACGTGCGCTGATGGTGATGATCGATGAGATGATCGACGGCGCCATCCTGGTCGATCAGGATGCGCGCCTCGTCTGGTCAAACGACAAGCATGTCTGGTTCAGCGACAAACAGATTGCGATGCTTGGCTTCCGGTCGCCGGCGGACGCAATCGGCCAGCCGGTGGAACGTATCATTCCACACAGCCGGATGCGCGAGGTTGTGGAAACGGGCCGGTCGCTGCCGCTCGACATCATGCGCTATGGCGAGCACACGCTGCTGGTCAGCCGCCTGCCCCTGCGCGATGAGCGAGGACAGGTCATCGGCGCCATCGCCTTCGCCCTGAAGAACAGCCTGACCTATCTTCGGCCCATCGCCGACCGTTTCAACAAGCTGCAGTCGCGCCTGACCCGTGTGGAGCAGGAGTTGGCGGCGAGCCGGGCCTCCCAATACACGGTCGAGAACCTGATCGGCTTCAGCCAGCCGATGTTGCAGGTCAAGCGGCTGGTGCGCAGGGCCGGCCAGATCCGGTCGGCGGTCCTGCTGCTTGGTGAAACCGGGACCGGCAAGGAACTGGTGGCTCAGTCGATCCATGCCTCCTCGGATCGCGCCCACCGCCCTTTCGTCGCCGTCAATACCGCCGCAATTCCCGAAAATCTTCTGGAAGCGGAGTTCTTCGGCGTCGCACCGGGGGCATATACGGGCGCCGCCCGCCAGCCGCGCCCCGGCAAATTCCAGCTTGCCCATGGTGGAACGCTGTTCCTCGACGAGATCGGCGACATGCCGTTGCCACTGCAGGCAAAACTGCTGCGTGCCCTGCAGGAACGCGAGGTCGAGCCGCTCGGATCCAATCAAATCATCAAGGTCGATGTCCGCATCATCGCCGCAACCAGCCGTCCCCTGGCCGAGATGGTGCGCAGCGGCGCCTTCCGGTCGGATCTGTACTACCGGCTCAATGTCTTTCCGATACAGCTGCCGGCGCTCCGCGACCGCAAGGACGACCTGGAGATCCTCGCCCCCCTGTTTTCAGAGAAGATCGCCATCAGTCTTGATCAGCCGATGCGCGAGTTCACGCCTGCGGCACTGGATGCGCTGCGACAGCATGATTGGCCCGGCAATGTCCGTGAATTGGCCAACGTCATCGAACAGGTCTATGTGCGCACCGAAGGTGAGCGCATCAGGGCCGAGGATTTCGCGGACATCCTTCCGAGCGCCGCAATCCAGCCGCCTGCCCCACCCGACCGGAAGCGGTCCCTGACCGCCGCCATGGACGAGCTGGAACGGTCGCTCATTCTGGAAGCCCTGGAGGATTGCCGGGGCAACAAGCTCGAAGCCGCCCGGAGGCTCGGCCTATCGCGCACAAACCTTTACGCCAAACTGCGCAAACACGGCATTGCGTCGCATTCAGACGACTGATGCCAGCCTCCTGACCGCAGCCGGTGGATGGAATTTGCACCAATTTCCCTCAAGAAAGCTCTGTCCAAGGCAGCCGGCCCACCGGTCACGGTCGTGTCCCGCGCAGCGTCACGACGTGCATTCCCATCCACGGGCATTCCGCTGTCATTGTCCTACCGCCGACAGGAAGCGAGTCGCGTGCGATGTCGATGCGGTTGTAGCTGGCAAGACACTCCGACCGCGGGGTCTCACATTCCATCCGCACACGGTTTCCTGCAATACCCTGGGCCGCGAACTGCTCCCGCAGGGGCACCGTCAACCTGTTGCCCCTTGAATTCCAGAGCGAACCTGTCCAAATTTGCCCAATCATGACCCTGCCTTTCCGCCATATCCGTAACCTCCTGCGTGCAGGCCGCGTTCACGCAGGCTCGCTCGCCCCGGATCTGGTCGCCTGAGGCAAGGCCCCCGGACCGTCCGGGGCCAACGCAATCTCCGAATTCATGAGATCCGCCCGATCCGCGTCCATGCGGCCGCCAGGCTAGCCGTGTCCAACCGCTGCATGACCGATGAAGCGCCCACCGGGAGGCGCAGTCGGGTGGTTGGTGCATGTACTTGCCGAGAAAAACAAAGGAAGACCTTGATGCGTCCCGCAGACCAGTTGTCAATCGGCTTCCAAAAACCAGCCAGCATCGGCGTCCAATATCCAGCCACGCCTGAGGTTGCAGAACCCGTTGTCCAGGGTGTCCA